>UQJV01000013.1 GCA_900541475.1 uncultured Collinsella sp. | reverse complement strand
CCGGCCGGTCCGCCGTTCGGTAGAACGGCGGAACCTACTACACGGCCTGTGCCAGTTTCTCGGCACGCTCGGCGGCGGCGAGCGCCTCGATCACGGTGCCGAGCTGATCGCCCAGAAGGACGCCGTTGTAGGTGGAGTTGAAGCCGATACGGTGATCGGTCACGCGGTCCTGGGGCTGGTTGTAGGTGCGAATCTTCTCGGAACGGTTGCCGTGGCCAATCTGGCTCTGGCGCTCGGCACCGAGCTCGGCCTGCTGCTTCTCGAGTTCCATCTCGTACAGACGGGCACGCAGCATCTGCATGCAGACCTCGCGGTTCTGGATCTGGGAGCGCTGCTCCTGCGACTGCACCACGGTGTTGGTGGGCAGGTGGGTGATGCGCACGGCGGAGTAGGTGGTGTTAACGCACTGACCGCCAGGGCCCGAGGCACAGTAAGTGTCGATGCGCAGGTCGGACTGGTTGATCTGGACGTCGATCTCCTCGGCCTCGGGAAGCACGGCGACGGTTGCTGTGGAGGTCTGGATACGGCCCTGAGACTCGGTCTTGGGAACGCGCTGGACACGGTGCACGCCGGACTCGAACTTCATGACGGAGTAGACGCGGTCGCCCTCGACCTTGAACTCGATGGATTTAAAGCCGCCGGCCTCGCTGGGGCTGGAATCGAGCACGGTGGTCTTCCAGCCGCGCGACTCGCAAAAGCGCTGGTACATCTTGTACAGGTCGCCGGCGAAGATGGCCGCCTCGTCGCCACCGGCGGCGGAGCGGATCTCGACGATGGTGTTCTTGTCGTCGTTGGGGTCGCTCGGGATGAGCATGTACTTGATATCTTCCTCGAGCTGGGGAAGCTTGTCCTCGTTCTCGGAGATGTCCATCTGGAGCATCTCTTTCTCATCGGCATCGGTGGTGTCGCGGAGCATCTCCTTGGCAGCCTCGATATCGTCGAGCGCGCTGATGTACTCGCGCGAAGCGGCAATGAGGTCGGACTGGTGCGCGTACTCCTTGTTGAGACGCGTGAACTCCTTGATGTCGGAGGCGACGGCCGGGTCGGAAAGCTTCTTCTCGAGCTCCTCGTAGGCCTTGATGATCTTTTCGAGCTTGTCGCGCATGGCGGGACTCCTTTATATGCGTGAAGGTGAAAATCGGCAGAGTTGATGGGGCGCGCGGCGCCACTGCGGGGGTAAGCCCGGCTAGAACATGTCGATCTTCAGATACATGCGCATCCCTTCGCGTATGGGGTACATAGTTGCGGTCTAACCCATACATGATAGCGTGCACAGGCAAACCTGCATATAACCCGCACGGAATGATTGGTGCAAACAAACCTGACCCCATTGCGCCGAGGGCTTGCTTTTTGGCTAGAGCGTTTGGAGTAGAGCGACGAGGAAGCGGATGCCCTGGAGGTAGGCGCGGCGGGTAATGCGCTCATTGGTGCCGTGGACGCCGCGATCACACTCGTCGTCATCAACCACAAAGGCCGAGAAGCGAATGCACTCAGAGCAAATGTGCTGGTAGTTGGCAGCGTCAGTCGCACCGATCACGGTCGAGGGCACAATTGCCACTGGCTCGAATGATCCGTTTTCCTCCGTCCCCTTTGGATCACGGAAGTAGCGGGCGGCAATGGCGCGAACGGCCTCGAGCCCTGGTCCACCGACACGCGGGGACGGCGAGGGCTCGGAGCTGCCGGGGCCGAGTTCGACCTCCACGCGCCCGGCAAGGCCCGCCGCGGCAACGGCCTCGCGGCAGCAGGTAACGACATCGGCCACGCCCGTACCCTCGAGCATGCGGAAGTTGATATTGGCCCACATATCCTGTGGCATCACGTTAGCGCCAGCGCTGCCGCCCTCGATCTGCGTGGGCGCGCAGGTGGTAGTCACGAGCGGATAGAGCTTCTTGCTGGCGAGGCAGTCGCGAACAATGACGTCCCCGTTGGCGGCAATCTCATCCGCCGCGTAGAGCCCCAACTCGACAAGCTGTGCGGCAAGCAGATCGGTCACACGCGTCGGCCACTCGATATCGCAGATTGCGGCGATGGCGCGGCTCAGCACCTCGAGCGATGTGCCGCCGTAGGGGTTGGACGAATGCCCTCCCTCACTCTTCGTCTTGAGCACGATATCGGCGTAGCCCTTCTCGGCAAGGTCGGCATGCATAAGCCAGCCCTCGCCCGCGCCGTACTCGGCAGCCGAAACAATACGGTAGTCACCCTCGTCGATCAGGTATTCAAGTTCAATACCGCGCTCCTCGAGCACGCGGCCGATCGCCCCCGCGCCGCACTGCGTGGTTTCCTCGTCCTGGCCAAAGGCGAGCAACAGCGTCCGCTCGTGCTCCCAGCCGTGCGCCAACGCATACTCAACCGCCTCGAGAATACCTGCGACCTGATCCTTCATGTCGATAGCGCCGCGACCCCAAATGTAGGTGTCGTCCACGTGACCACTAAAGGGGGTATGCGTCCAGTCGGCCTCGGTGCCGGGCACCACGGGGACCACGTCCATGTGACCCATGAGCATGACGGGTTTGAGGGCGGGGTCGGAACCGCCAAGTGTCACCAACAGCGAATGGCCGACAAGCTCGACCTCGCCCGCCGCGAACATGCGCGGCCACGCCTGCTGCATATAAGCGCGCAGGTCGTCGAAGGGCTGCCAGTCCACCGCCTCGGCATCCATGCTCGAGACGGTCGGAAACGACAGCACGCGGCCCAGGCGTTTGCACGCGCCAGCTTCGTCCAAATCGGCAAAATCATCCTCATGCGCAAAGAAGCGCCAAACCTCGGCCATGACATCCTTTCGATTGTGATGACGAGGGCCGCCCCACCGGAGCGGCCCTGCCACATAAGCGTTTGCAGTCGGTTATTTGTCCTCGAGATAGCGCGAGAGGAACTCGCGGGTACGCTGGTGCTTGGGATTACCGAAGAGCTCGGCCGGCGCCGCATCCTCGAGCACCACGCCCTTGTCCATAAAGACCACGCGATCGGACACGGTGCGGGCAAAGGCCATCTCGTGCGTGACGACGACCATGGTCATGCCGTCGGCAGCGAGCTTACGCATGACCTCGAGCACCTCTCCCACGATCTCGGGGTCGAGCGCGGAGGTCGGCTCGTCGAACAGCATGATCTGCGGATTCATGCACAGGGCACGAGCGATGGCCACGCGCTGTTTTTGACCACCGGACAGGCGGCCCACGGCGGCGTGCGCGAACTTTTCGAGTCCCACGCTCGTCAGATGCTCCATCGCAATTTTTTCAGCCTCGGCCTTGCTCATCTTTTTGAGCGTGACGGGCGCGAGCGTGCAGTTGTCGAGCACATCCATGTTGTTGAACAGGTTAAAGCCCTGGAACACCATGCCAATGTCCTCGCGCAGCTTATTGATATTGCAGCGCTCGGCCGTAAGGTCCTGGCCGTGGAACCAGATGTGGCCCGCGTCCGGGGTCTCGAGCAGGTTGAGGCAGCGCAGGAAGGTCGACTTGCCCGAGCCCGAGGCGCCGATAATGGTGACGACCTCGCCGGATTTGACGGACAGGTCGATGCCTTTGAGCACCTCGAGCGAGCCAAAGCTCTTGCGCAGGCCCTCAACGCGGATGAGCGGCTCATTGGTCTGTGCGGCGGCCGCAACGCCGGTAGTGGCGGTATCTGCCATGATAATTCTCCTCGTCTTGAGCCTAGTTGGAGCTGGGCAGCGTTGCCGAGGCCTCGGCGCCGAGCTTTTTGCCAAAGGCTTCGAGCAGGCGGCTCGCCACGAGCGTCAGGATCAGGTAGACCACGAGCGCCACGCAGTAGACCTCCATCTGGCGGTAGTACACGCCGGCGACCGTGGTAGTAGCGTACATAAGGTCGAACACGCCGATAACCGAGAGCACCGACGAATCCTTGATGTTGATGATGAGCTCGTTGGTGAGCGCCGGAATCGCGTTTTTAATACCCTGGGGGAACACGACTTTGCGCATAGCCTGCCACTGCGACAAACCCAGCGAGCGTGCTGCCTCGGCCTGCCCGGGATCGATGGACTCGATGCCGCCGCGCAGGACCTCCATCATGTAGGCGGTGGAGTTGAGCGAGATGGTGACGAGGCCGGCGGTGAAGGTACTCCAAATCTGGTTGGCCTGAGCGGTCTCGAAGCCCATGCCGCGCAAAACGGTGAAGCCCGCGTAATAGATGAGCAGGCCCTGAACCATCATGGGCGTGCCGCGCACGATGGTGGAGTAGATGGTCGCAAAGCCGCGGCCGATACTCTTAAAGAAGCGCACCAGGTCGTTGTCCACGCGATCGAACGTCTGAATACGCAGGAACACAAAGAGCAGCGCCAGGAAAAAGGCGATGACGGTACCGAAGGTCGCAAGTGCGATGGTGATCTCGATGCCGCGGATAAAGAAGTCCCCGCTCTTGTAGGTCATGTAGACCAGGCTCGACAAAAAGTCGCTGGGGTTGGAGTCCGAGACAATGCTCACCCGCACCAGGTCGATAAACGACATGACGCCGCGGTCCACGAAAAAGATCGCCGCGATAGCGACCACGACGTAGCTGCCCAGGCGCGCGCCGCGGCGGAAACGCTCGGATGCGAACGGCGACGTTTCGCGATAGTCACTCCAGTGCATAAGCTTGGTGACCAGCGCCGCCGCCGACACGACAATCCAGGCCCAAAGAATCGCCCAAAGGCAATCCTGGAAGATGCCGGTGGGGGCCAAGAAGCTCAGCGGCGTGGGGTTGCGCTGGCTAAACGCCAGGCCGAGCGCCGCGATAACGCTCGTGCCCAGGTATACATAACGGTGGTCGGCCTTGATAAAGGAGGCCAGGCGATTGGTGGTTTTCATGCTGCCTCCCTATGCCGGCTGACGATCGAGGCACGCGTCCCACATTTGGTCGCGTTCCTCTTGGCTAATGCCCTTGAGTGTCTTGTCGATGAGTTTAAGCAGCTTGTCCGAGCCCTTGCGGCAGCCGACGTTTGCCGTGACCTCCTGCTTAAAGCCCTCGCCCTCGGCAAATTGAATCGGCACGATACCCGGGTTTTGGGCCATATAGCCCTTCTCGTTCTCGGTGTTGTAGGTCACGGCGTCGCACGTGCCCTGCAGCAGGTTCGAAAACACCGTGGGGACGGAGTCGACCGGGTTTTTGTGCACAACGCCCGGGATCTCGTCGATGACGGTATCGAGCATGGTGTCCTTTTGGCCGAGGACCGTAGCACCGCTGAAGTCGCTGAGCTTGGTGGCGTTCTGGTAAGGCGAGCCCTCTTTTACGAACAGGCCAAAGTAGCCGATAAAGTACGGATCGGAAAAGCCGACGGACTCCTCGCGCTCGGGTGTGGCGCTCATGCCGGCGATGATGAGGTCGATCTGGCCGTTGTTGAGCGAATCGATGAGACCCGAGAAGCTCTGTTTGACGGCAACGGGCTCGCCACCGAGGGCCTTGCAGATGATCTTGGCGATCTGCACGTCGTAGCCATCGGCATAGGCGCCCTGCACGTTGTCGATGGGGATGGTGTACTCGCTGGCTTCGGAAACCTGCCAGTTGTACGGGGCGTAGGCCGCCTCCATGCCAATGCGGATCTTGTCCTTGCCGATCACGGAATCGGACAGGTCGTCGCGACCGCCGCCCGTCGTGGGCTGAACCACCTTGAGCGTGGACGGACGCTGACAGCCGGCGAGCGCGCCGGCGACGACGGAAGCGCTCGCAGCGAGAGCGCTACCCAAAAAGATGCGACGGCTGCACACCGGCTGGGTCTGCATGCCGCGCTGTTGGGGAGAATGCATAATCTGCCTTCCCTGTTGAATCGTACGCTAACGACTTAACAGGATACCGCTCAGCGTTACTTCCAGCAGATGCATATATAAGATGCATATATACAAGTTTACGAACTGAAAACGATTGGCAGTCGTTGGGGACGTTCTTAAACGACTAGTCAAACAAGAACGTCCCCAACGACTAGGCATGAAAAAGGCAAGGCATAGACCTTCTGGTCATGCCTTGCCTTTTGAATGACAAATTGTCGCTCTGGGCGGCGCGCAGCGTCGACCGGTCCGCCGTTCGCCAGAACGGAGGAACCTCTAGAGCAGGGTGACGCTAAAGCTGCGGACGTCCGTCTCGCCCGGCGCCAGCGTAATGGTGTTGACCTTGTGCTCAAAGATGTCGTCCTCGGTGTCCATGGTGGTATGACCGGTCCAGGGCTCGAGCGCCACAAACGGAGCGTCGTTGGCGGCAGACCACACGCCAATGTACTTAAAGCCCTCAAAGTCGATCTTGACGCCGTGGCCCGACTTGCGGCCGCGCAGCGTGAGCGTAGAGCCCGGGGTATCGGTGAACATGATGGCGTCGTTATCGAAGCTGCGGTGCGTGATGGGCAGCACGTCCGAGTTATCGGGGGCCTTGTAGCTACCCTCGAACGTCATAAGGCCATCGGGCGTGATGATGGGGGCCTCGTTGGTCCAAGCCTCGGTAAACGCCAGCTCGTAATCCTCGAACGTCTCGTCCTCGGCACCGGGGGCAGGCACGTTAAATGCAGGGTGGCCGCCCACCGAGAACGGCAGGTCCACGTCGCCGGTGTTGGTGACGGCAAAGGTCTGCGTGAGGGTGGCGTCGCCGGTCAGGGCATAGGTCATGTTGAGCTTAAAGTGGAACGGGAAGGCCTTGAGCGACTCGGGCGTGTCGGTGAGCTCGTAGGTAACGGACGAACCGTCCTCCGACACCTCGACGATCTTGTGCTCGACGATGCGTGCGATGCCGTGGCGCGCCATCTCGCAGGTGCCGGCCGCAGACGTCGCCGTATTGTTGCGCAGCGATCCCACGATGGGGAACAGGATAGGCGCGTGCTTGCCCCAAAAGGCCGGGTCTCCCTGCCACAGATACTCATTGCCGTTGAGGGCAAGGCTCGTGAGCTGGGCGCCCATGGAATCGATGGCCGCGGTAAGGCCGCCGCGCTTGATGGTAGTGACGGTGGACATGCTACTTCCTCCAATAGTGAACAACAGTGTCGAGGGATATTGTCCCACTCTTGGCGGCGGGGTTGAGCGGCGGGCGCAGTTATTGAGCAATAGCGTAAAGGTCAAACCCGCCCTGCGGCGCGCTATCGACCGTGTCGGGCGCCTGCGAATTAAAACTCACCGGAACCATGCGCTTTGAGGCGCGGTAACGCGTGCCGTCGGTGGCGACGGGCGGCTCATCGACCGTGAGCTCGTAGTCGCCGGGCTTGAGCTCGATGCCGTCACCTTCGGAATTAACGTATTGGTACTCGTCGATTGCTTGTCCCTTGAGTGTGCGACCCACGATATGGACGAGCATTTGGCTATCGCCGCGCGCGGTATCCCACGTCGCGCCGTCCTTAACCTCGACCGTCACATGCACCGAGCGCGTGCGGCTGAGCGATTGCTCGACGGACATCTCGACCTTGGCGGCGTCTTGGCGCTGCTGCTCGACATGACCCCAGATGCTGCCGATTGCCGAGCAGGCGATAACGCCAGCCATGAAGGCGATGAGGATGGGGCCGAGTGGAGAACGGCGGCCCGCGTCTTCCTCACGAGCCAGGTCGGGGCGATGCGTGGGTGCAGGCGCCTGGGCGCCTTGCGCGGGCACGTCGAGAATGCTGAAAGATGCTGTACTGCCGGGGTCGATGGTGTGGCGCGGTTGCGGGGTCTTTGCCGGCGAGATGGACATGTCTGCCGGCTCACCCAGCGTGGCCGTGGCATCGGCCTTTGCCTCGTCGGCCTCGGCCTGGGCCCAGGCCTGTTCAAAGGTTAGGGGCTCGGCGAGGTCGGAAGCGGCATCCGTCTCGACGGCATCGTTGCCGGTCTCGCCCTCGTCGCTCGACGCGTCACGAGACGCAGGCTCGTCCCACTCCTCGTCCGGAGCCTCGCCCTCGCTATACCACCATTCAAAGTTATCGATATCCATACGGGGCGCCCCTTAGGCCTCGCAAATAAACACTTGTTAGCCTTATACCCCCAGACGGCACGAGGGCTCGCACGGAATGTGACAAAGGGACTATTCCCTTGTCACATCGAAGTTGCGGTGGAATAGTTCCTGTTTGCACGCCCACTCGAGCTATTTAGGGACTATTTCACCGCAAGTTATTTGAGGGCGACGGGGATTTGGATACAGCAGAAGTCCTCTTGGTGAGACTCGTCGTAGCTCGTGGTGTCCAGGTAGCAAAAATCGAAAGCATTGCCGATGGGCTGGAGCGCGTGCCTGTCCATGCAGGCCACGATGGCGCGGATACCCTCGGGCTCGTACGGCATGCCCCAGCGACTCATGCACAGGTACGTGCCCTCGGGCAGCACCTCGACGCCAATCTCCGCCAGCTCGGCAGGATCGCTCGGCAGTATTTCCTCGGCACCACGCGGCAACACGGCAAAGGAACCGGCACCGGCGATGGGGTCGTCGGAATGCAGCGCCTCGCGACGCAGCATGGCGCCCCAACCGCGCATGGGGCGTGTGCCCGTGAGCGCACGCATGCGCAGAATCGCCCGCATGAGCGTGGGGTGCAGCATCGAGCGGCCACGCTCGATATCGCTCGGGAACTCCTCAAAGACCACGTAGCGGCGCTCGAATTGCTTGAGCTCCGGTTTGCCCTCGCGCTCGCGCCAATAGACCGCCTCGTCGTAAAAACTCAGCCGCTCCTGCACGCTCGCGCGCTCGGCTTTGAGCCCGGCAATCTGCTCGTCGAGCGCCTGCACCCGCGAGCGCAGGTGATCGGTCATCTCTCCAATGTCGAACGTCGAGGTCAGGCGATCGATCTCATCGAGTTCCAGTCCCAAGTCGCGCAGCATGCAGATCAGACGCATGAGCGGGATCTGCGTGGGCGAATAGAAACGGTAGCCTTTTTCGTTAACCACGGCGGGTTTAAACAGACCGATCTTGTCGTAGTAGATGAGCGTTTGGCGCGAAACGTTAAACAAGCTCGCCATCTCGCTAATCGCATACATACCCGTCTGCATAGGTCCTCCCGACACACCCTTTGACACGAAAAGCCCGCCGCCCACAGGGGCAGCGGGCTCAAACACTACTCGTATCCTACCCTAAAGATGCCTATGACCAGCGCTTATAGTTGGCGCACGACACGCCGACGGCCTCGAGTGCCTTGGCGGCGATGTGATGCACCGCCTCATCGAGCGTGGCGGGGCCGTTGTAAAACGTGAGCATGGGCGGCATGAGCATGACGCCCGGCACGCGCGCCAGGCGTGCCATGTTGTCGACATGGATTGCACTGAAGGGCGTCTCGCGCACCATAAGCACCAGGCGGCGCTGCTCTTTCATCTGCACATCGGCCGCACGCAGCAACAGGTTTTCGCTGTAGCCGCTCGCGATGCCGGCGAGCGTCTTCATGGAGCAGGGAGCCACGATCATGCCGTCGACCGGATAGGTGCCGCTTGCGATGGCAGCGCCAATGTTCTTGTTGTCGTAGACCACATCGGCATAGCACGCAAACTCGTCGAGCGTCATGCCGAGCTCCTGCTCGATGGTGATCTCTCCCCCGCGCGTGACGACAAGCGCCGACTCAGCGCCGGCCTGGCGCAGGCATTTGAGGCATTCAAGGCCCAGTGCCGCACCGCTGGCGCCAGACACGCCAACGACAATGCGACGGGGACGAACAGAAGACTCAGGCATGACAACTCCTTAACTACTTGGTAGGGCTACTTACTAGAAGGCGAGCTCGGCGGCCCACTTGTCCTTGTCGATCTCCATGAACTGCGAGCGGATGAAGTTCTTCTTGAGGTTAAACGGAACCGTGCAGTCGAAGATGGCCTTGCAGGCGATACCGTGCTCGCGGATCGAAGGATCGAACGCGGGGTCGTTGGACGGATCGAGCACGTGGCAGTGGCAACCGGGGATGGTGATGAGGTCCACGTCGGCCTGGAAGCGCGTGGTCATGGCCCACATCACGTCGCTCATATCGAAGATGTCGACATCCTCGTCGACAAGGATGACGTGCTTGAGCTCGGAGAACGCCGAGAAGGCGAGCATGGCGGCGTTGCGCTGACGGCCCTCGTCATTTTTGCTCGACTTCTTGAACTGCATGATGGCAACGAACTTGCCGCCACCGCAGGGAGCGGCGTGAACGTTGAGCAGGCGGCCCGGGATAGCGGTCTCGACCATCTTGTAGATGGAGGCCTCGGTGGGGATACCGGCCATGGACACGTGCTCGTGCGAAGGGCCGATGCAGCTCTCCATAATAGGGTTGACGCGCGTGGTGACGGCGGTGATCTTGATCACCGGGCAGACCTTGGCGCCGCCGGTGTAGCCGGGGAACTCGGGCATGGCGTAGCCATGGCCGTTAACGTCCTCGTTGATAGTCTCGTCGTGCATGAGGTAGCCCTCGAGCACGTACTCGGCATTGGCAATGCACTTCTGCGGAACGGTGACGCAGTCGGCAAGCTCGACAGCGTGGCCGCGCAGGGCGCCGGCAATTTGCAGCTCGTTGAAGCCGAGCGGTGTGGTGGGAGCCTCAAAACCGCAGCACATGTACACGGCGGGGTCCAAACCGATGGAGATGGAGATGGGCATGTCTTCGCCGCGCTGGCAGTACTCGTCAAAGAACGCGCCCAAGTGACGGCTGCCGGGGGTAATCCACATGGCAAGCTTATCCTTGTCGACGCAGGAGAAGCGGTGGATGGTCACGTCGGACTGGGAGCCGTCGGGGCTCGTGCCGTAGGCGAGGCCCATGGTGATGTAGGGGCCGCCGTCGACGGGCGTGTTGGTAGGAGCGGGAACGATCTTGCGCAGGTCAAAGCCCTCGTCGGTCGCCTTGTACACGACCTCTTGGCAGTCGACGTGCGCACCCTCGGCGATCTGCTCGGGCGCGATCAGGTTCTCGAAGCGCTTGCCGATCTCGAGGCCCAGGTGCTCCTCGTCCAGGTCGAGCAGGGCGGCAACGCGCTTGCGGCTGGCAAGCATGCCGATGCAGACCTTGGCATC
Organism: uncultured Collinsella sp.; assembly: GCA_900541475.1. GTDB lineage: Bacteria > Actinomycetota > Coriobacteriia > Coriobacteriales > Coriobacteriaceae > Collinsella. The sequence continues at coordinate 32,347 of UQJV01000013.1, read as the reverse complement.
GTCAAAGCCCTTGACGTTGTTGAAGACCATCGCCGGACCCTCTTTGGTCGGGCGCATGACGGTGCCGCCAGCACCGACGTGACGGTAGACGCCCGAGACCTCGGCATCGGGATCGACCTGGGTGTCGGTCTCGAGCAGCTGGCCCGGCATCTCACGCAAAAAGTCGAGCGCGGAACGCAGGTCGTGAATCTGGGAAGCATCGGTAGTGGACATGGCGTACTCCTTTCGGGAGAGTGTCCGGCGACGGGGTGCCGCCGGACGGGGTAACGTAATGGGGCCGCGGCGCTCACAAATGGAGCGCTCGACCACTCGAAGTTCAAGCGCTTGGCTGCTTACAGCCGAGGCGCTCGACCGCTTACATCAGGCCAAAGAGGTGGAACCAGGCGGCCTCAACCAGCACGACGACAAAGACGACCGCGGTGAGGGGGATGCCCATGCGCATAGCCTCTTTGGAGGTGTAGCCGCCGGCGTCCTTGCCTTCGCCGATAAGGATCGGCAGGTTATGGAACGGCAGGATGTAGTGGATGTTGATGGACGTGAAGACGATGAGCGCCACGGCGAGTGGACTCACGCTGGAGCCGGCGGCAAAGCTGATAAATGCCGGCACGCACACGCCGAGCACGGCCATGACCGAGCCCATGAACATGTGGATGATCATGGAAAGCGCGGCGACGAGCAGGGCGAACAGGAAGATGTTCTCAGGCACGGAGCTGGGGAGCACGACGTCGGCGATCCAGGCGTTCATGCCGGTGGCACCGCCCACGGAGCCCACGGCCATGGCGGCCGTCAGGAACATGAGGGACTTGATGTCGACAGCGTTCCAGCTGGCGGGAGTGAGGACTTCGCCGATGATGGGCATGGCGAGAGCAACGCCAATGGCCAGGGTGACCCAGCCGATATAGTCGCCCGAGACGGTGAGCCACAGCGCGATGGCGATGACAAGCCACACGATGGTGCGGATCTCCTTGACGGAGAGCTTGCCGAGCGCGGCCTGCTTGGCCACGATCTGCTCGCGATCGTAGACGAGCTCCTTGCTGGGCTTAAAGAGGAAAAGGCCCAGGAACAGGGTGCACAGCAGCGCAACCAGCATAGGCACGCTCATGTACAGGAACCAGTCGACGAAGGACGGGCTCATGCCGCCGGCCTCGGCACTGTACTGCGCAACGAGTGGGTTAAGCGTGGAGTCGCCCGTCAGGAAGAACATGGAACCCGGGGCGGCAGCGGCAAACACGAGGAAGCCGAGCTTGCCCTTGTCGTCGTCACCGTAGCCGGCGGACTCGGCGATGACCGAGACGACGGCGAGGATGAGGAAGGCGCGGGGGAACGGATGCGGGATCAGCAGCGACAGCACAAAGGTGAGCGCGAAGATCGAGATGATGAGCGACTTGGCGTCGCGCACGAACTTGAGCATGAACGCGTAGGCGATACGCTCGCCCAGGCCCGACTCCTTGACCGCGCTGGCGATGAGGTAGGCGCCGATAACGAGCCACATGGTGGCCTTGGTCCACGAGCTAAACGTGGAGGCGACCGTCGCCGAGACGCTCGCGGCGCCCGTGTCGTCCACGCACACCTTAAACAGAACGAGCAGCGCGCAGTAGAGCAGGCCCACAAAGCCCGGCTGTGCCACGCCACATGCCCAGAACACCACCGTGGCGAGCGTCAGTGCCAGACAGGTCTGACCGCCGACCGTGAGCTCGACCGTCGAGCTCAGCTCCGCCAAAGGAAGAAACTTCACCAGCAAAAAGACAACGATACCCAGCACAAAGCCAATTTCGCGCTTGGTGATCTTAAACGCCTTCTTTTCCGCTTCCATCTCCCCACCTTTCTTGTTGGGGGCGCTCCGGATTCGCAGCCACGTTGCCGCTTAAAAAGGGGCGCCCGTTATCGGACACCCCTTACGTTGCGCTGTGTTGCGGCAATACAGTCAAGCGAGATTTTTTGGATGAGAAGCGCCCCTCTGGACAAAAACCGTCACAACATTCGACACTTTTCCTCGTTTTCGAGATTTTTGCCGAATGTTGTGACGGTTTGGATGTGACAAAGGGACTGTCTTTTTTACATAGCGAGGACCGTGCGAATGGATGGGTCGCCGAGAGCCTCACGGAGCCAGGGAGCCAGCTGCTCGGGATGGCCCTGCAGGTAGCCTTTGAGCTCGAACGGGGCCACGCGACGCACCTCCGAGATCTCCTCTTGGTTGATATGCAGCTCGCCCGGCTCAACATGGGCTGCGAACACCTCGCACCATTCGCACTCACAGCGGCCGTCGCCGTGGTCCTCGCGGTACACCACGTGTCCGAGGTGCTTGAGCTGATCGGGCTCACGCTTGATGCCGAGCTCCTCACCGATGCGGCGCGCTGTGGCGGCCGCGACGTCTTCCCCGGGGAGCGGATGGCCGGCACAGCCATCGGCCAGCACCCCGCCCCACAGGCGTTTGAGCGGACTGCGACGACAGAGTAGCAGGCGCGCGTCTTCGCCCTGGCCCTCGACCAGAAGCGTCAGAAATGCCTGATGCAGGATTCCCTCGCCGGTATGGGCCTCGATGCGATCAGCGGGACCAAGCGCCTCGCCGGTCGCGGCATCAACCGCCACGACCTCGGCGCCCGCGCCGCCCTCATCCCAGCCGGCGCGCAAGATGCGGGCCGCGGCGTCTTCGAGTGCGGCGATGAGCTCCTTGGTGGTAGTGAGCACGCGCTGCAGGTCATCCGCGGTCGCGTGCTCGACATGAAAGCCCGTGCTTGCAACTACCGGCACGCCAAAGCGCGTGGCCAGCGCCGCCGCGATATCGTGCGCCGGGATCTCGTCTCGATGGCACGGAACGGCCAGGATGCTCACCGTCGCCGTACGGCCGGGCTCGGGGCGCGGAATGGCCTGCGCCGTGGCGCCCAGGTGTGCGAACTCCGGCGAGCAGGCGTACACCACCATGCCGCGCGGCGTCACCGTCAACTGGGCCTCGAGCGCAAACTTGCCCTCGCCCACTGCAACCTTTGTCGTGTGCATACCCATGGGATCTCCTGTCGCCCGCGATGTACCTGAGACCATCTTCGCCTGTATTGCGACTATACAGGCAAGCGCAGCCTGCGACAAAGGGGGCAGGCGCCTGACACATTCTGTTAGAGTTGCAGGGATTGAATCCCGCTTATTCATGCGACATTGGAGTGACAACCTTGACCGCCGCAACCACGCCTAAAAGTAAGTCAACCGCCGCCGCGCTCTCCCCCGCGCGCACCAAGCTCTGCCTGGCGCTGCTCGTGCTGTTGGGCTTCTCGCTCGGCTGCTCGGAGTTCGTGGTCATCGGCATCGAAAGCGACTTGGCAACGGAACTCGGCGAATCACTTGCCACTGCGGGCCAGCTCATCAGCGTGTTCGCGCTCGTCTACGCTATCGCCACGCCGGTGCTCGCGCTCAGCACGGGGCGATTCCGCCGCTACCAGCTGCTCGTGTGCTACAGCATCGTTTTTGTGCTCGGCAACCTGGTCATGGCGTTGGCGCCCAACTTCCAGGTGCTGTTTATCTCGCGCATTGTCCTGGGCTCCGTCTCGGGCGCACTGCTCGCCGTGGGTGTGACGTACATCCCCGAGCTGCTGTCCCCACAGCAAACCTCACTTGCCATCTCGGTGGTATATGGCGCGTTTTCCGTGGCAATGGTCTTTGTGACCTCGATCGGCAAGTTCGTGGCCGACACGCTCGACTGGCACGTGGCCATGTACGGCACGCTGACCTTTGCCGTTCTGATCTGCGGAGCGCTCGTGGCGTTTATGCCGCGCGCTGGGCAAACCGATGAGCCTGCCACCTTTCGCGAGCAGGCGGGTCTGCTGCGCGAGCCGAGCATCATCACCGGCATGCTCATCTTTTTGTTTGGCGTAGGCTCGGTCTATGTGTTCTACGGCTACGTGACGCCTTATCTTGAGCAGGTGCTGGGTATGGGAACCGTTCAGGCGAGCACCACGCTTATGGCCTACGGCGTGTTCTGCCTGGTCTCGAACATCTTGGGCGGATGGATCGACGCGCGTTTTGGCATGAAGGCACTGCTTGTGACGTTTGTACTGCAGGCTGCGGCGTTACTCGGGCTGTTTGCCGTGGGCGCCGCCATGCCGCTCGCGCTGGTCTTTGTCTTTAGCCTGGCGATGCTCATGTACCTGTTCTCGGTCTCATGCATCACGCACTTTATGGACGTGGCACGCAGCCGCCATCCCAAGTCGATGGTACTCGCAAGTTCGGTTGAGCCCATGGCGTTTAACGTCGGCATCTCGTTTGGCACCGCAGTGGGCGGCGCCGTGGTAAGCAGCATTGGCATTGCGTACGTGGGTGCAGTGGGCGCCGCGTTCTCGCTTGTGGCCTGGGCGCTCACGCTGGTGACGATTAAGCTGGCTCGTTGGGAGCGTCGCCGCCAATCAGCACAGCCCTCAATACGGGCATAGGGGCGAACACAGCCCAGGAGCCCAGGGTGGCGAGCAACCGGTGAAAACCGTCCCATACGGGTAGTGCTTATCCACCTGCAAGCTCCAGCAGTGCAATTTCATGTATTTCAGATACACGAAATGCGCGTGGGGCAACTCAGAGGCGGCGGCAGTTCATTGTCTGCCGCCGCCTTTTATACCGGATTTTATAGATATGTGAGGCGTTTACTCCATGCCCAGCAGCTCGCGCATCGGAGTTGCGTAGCTAGATGCCATGTTGCCGTAGACAATCTGCACGCCGCCGTTAACATGCACATGAGCCAGACCCCCGAATCCGCCCGATTTGGGGGTCTTTCTCGTCAAAATGTACGCTAAATCCATGAGGGCATATAATGGGACGCTCTGCTCGAATGCACGAAGGAAGGAGTGATGATGCCTGGTCACGAGAAGCGCGTCTTGTCGCTTGACGGCCTGCGAGGGCTCGGGGCGCTGATGGTGTTCCTGTTTCACGTCGACAACATGGTCAAGCCGTTTGGCACGGGGGGTCCGAGCCTCTTCCCTGGCGGCGCGTCGGTTATGGTGTTCTTTATCCTGTCCGGCATAGTGCTGTCTCTTGTTCCCTTTAAGCACATGGGAAACGGCGGGTACGACTGGCTTGGCTATTACCCAAGAAGGGTCGTCCGCCTTTGCGTACCGCTGTTTGCGGCGATTGCACTGGCCCTTCCTGCGGGCTACGTGGCCTGGCGCTTGGGGTCCACGTCGCGCTCCGCGCTTGCCGTCGCCTACGACGCGGGCCTTCCCACTGCGGTTCATGACATCCTCATGCAGTTCGACGTGCTGTTCAACGTGTCCGATGGCGTCAACAACCTCTTTGGCGCGCAGCTCGCCCGCGTTGACTCTCCCGTCTGGTCCATGAGCTGGGAGCTCTGGTTTAGCCTGACGCTTCCGCTGGCCATCTGGTGCATATCAAGGATTCGCCGGACGGATCTGGCGGTTGTTGCGACCTTTATTGCGGTGCTTGTCTCGCACTGGACGGGCTACTTTCCGCTGCGCCTTTGCCTGATGTTCTGGCTTGGCGTTATGGTGGCCCGGCAATTCGGCAAAATCAAGGCCGTCAAGCTTTCAATGCTGGCCGAGCTGGCGCTGCTTGTGGCCTCCGTTGGTGTTATCGAGCTCTCGCTCGTGTGGCATCCCGGCGGGGTCCTCGAGGCGTTGGAGTTCACCGCCATGAACGCGGCCTGCCTGGTGGTGGTTGTCGTCGCAATCGCCGACGGGTTCACGCGCCGTGCGCTCTCTGCGGCCCCCATGGTCTTTTTGGGAAAGGTGTCGTACAGCCTCTACCTTACCCACGCCATGGTCATCGGTGCGCTCGTTGCCCTGCTGCCCAGGCTCGGGATTGTCGACCCGCTCGCGATTGCCGCGGTCTCGCTGTCCGCAAGCATGCTCGTCGCCGTTGCCTTCTGGCGCATCGTCGAGGTGCCCAGCATGAATTTGTCGCGCTCGCTGGCATCGTCAGGGCCTAGGGACGCCGTTCGATAACGCGTCGTACTTGGCTTCGTTTGGAGAGAGCTGGTCATGAATAGCCCCAAGCCCGTCCACCGCGTTCTCTTTGTCTGCCATGGGAACATCTGCCGCTCGACCATGGCCGAGTCGGTGTTTACCGAGCTCGTGCGCCGCGCTGGACGCGAGGCGGAGTTTGTCATCGATTCCGCCGCGACCTCAACTGAGGAGATCGGCAACCCGCCGCATCATGGCACGGTCGCTAAGCTGCGCGAAGTCGGGATTCCCGTCGTCGCACATCGCGCGCGTCAGGTGCGTCGCGCGGAGTATGGCGACTGGGACCACATCGTCTATATGGACGACGAGAACGCCCGCGGTCTGTACCGTATCTTTAGCAAGGACCCCGATGGCAAGATCTCGCGCTTGCTCGATTGGACCGATCGCCCCGGCGACGTAGCCGACCCCTGGTACACCGGTAATTTCGATGCCACCTACCGCGATGTGCTCGCCGGTTGCACCGCTATGCTCGAGCAGCTGTAGGCAAGCGAGGTCGCGGGCCACACCTTCGACGCGAAACGAGCGTGGATAATCTCCCACATGAAAAATGAGCGTGGATTTTCTCCCACTTTGAGCATTCAAGTGCGCTCTAAACGGGAGAAAATCCACGCTCGACTATTCGTCTACGATCTCGGCAAGCCAGACGTTCAGCGTATCGACCTCGGGACAGCAGAACTTTGCCGTACCGGGCTCGTTGCCAGGCACGGTTCCGCCATAGCGCAGGATATCGATATAGGGAAAGCCCACATGGCAGGCCATGGCGCACATCTTGCCGCGGTCTCGGTCGAAGTCAAAGACGTCGCCCGGCTTATGACCATGGTGACAGCGGCACGCACCCAGCTGGTCCACACAGCTTATGCGGATACGCGGACGCTTGCCACGCGGCGCACCAAGCGGCTTGTTCTCGTCGGCCGGCTTGGCGCCGCCCTCGCCGGCGTTACTCATGGTCGATCACATCCAGGCAGGCCTCGATGGGAAGGCCGGCCGACTTATCCTCTTGGTCGGCGTTGCGCTCGATAAGCTCGGCTACCACACGCATGGCGTCGGCCGTCGCACGCTGCAGGCTCCAGCCGGCCATAACGCGGCCGACGAGCACCGCCGAGAACGTGTCACCCGTGCCCGGGAAGTAGACCGGGATCAGGTCGAAGGGAATCGTGAAGTACTTCCCCGCCACATGGTCGTAACCGATGACAACATTCACACCGTCGACCACAGCGCTCGTAATGACCACCGACTTGGCACCCAGCTCGCGCACGGCGTCCACAAGAGCGCGGCCCTCATCGGGCGTAATTTGCTCGGCAATAGGCCTATCGGCAAGCAGGCACGCCTCGGTATAGTTGGGCACCGCGTAGTCTGCGCACTCCAGCAGGTGCCGCATAAGGCCAATCGTGGACTCGGGCACACCCGCATAGAGCTTGCCGTTGTCGCCCATGATGGGGTCGACGAACACCTTGGTGCCCTTTTGCGCGCGGCGGTGGCAAAAGTCCGAGATAATGCGCGTCTCTTCCTCGGTCACGATAAAGCCGGTCGAGATGGCGTCGAACTCAAAGCCGAGCTCCTCCCAGATAGCGAGGCTTTGGCGCACGTACTCCGTGGTGTCGTGGATGTAGAACTTGGGGTAGTTGAGCGTATCGGAAACGAGGGCCGTCGGCAGGTTGTGAATGCGATAGCCCATGTGCGACAGCACCGGCAGCATGGCGGAAAGCGCGACCTTGCCGTAACCGCACATATCGTTGATCAGCAGCAGCTGAGTATTCTTCATGAGTGTCCCCCTTGGTTCGGGCGCGGCGCAGCAGCGCCACAGTGCGACTAAGTGTAGCGCAGGGAGCACGGCAGGCGGGCGCTGGCGCCGTGGAGGGCAAATTGTTGCGGAAAGGTTTCGGAAAATGATCCCTTTTCCTCCGTCCCCAAGGGATCACATGCACCGAAGCGGACCGTGGCGGAATCACAGATTGCTGCTTAGGAACGCTTGCAGCGTCGAGCGGTTACGGCGTTTGGCAAAACTCCGTAACTTAATAAGTTTGGTACCTTGACATTGATTTCTTATGCTCCTAGATTAGTTAGGCACAAAACAATTCCACTACCTAACTAAAGAAAGGAGCGAAGCTTAGATATGTGTGTTGAACCACTCGTCCTTCCGCATGAGCCCGGCGGCGACCCGTCGCAACCGGTAGACATACCCGAAGCGGTCAGCGCCGAAGACAAACTCGCCAAGCGCATCCTGAGCGGCCTGGGATTTTGCGGCCATTACATGCATTTTCACGGCGGCGGCATATCTGGCAAGGCGCCTATTGTCTGCCTACTCGCCAAGCAGCCGACCGGCGAGCTGTCCCAACAGGAGCTCGGCATGCACTTCGACCTCAAGCCGGGGTCCCTTTCCGAGATTCTGTCCAAGCTCGAACTGGGCGGTCTTATCGGGCGCAGTCGCAATCCCAAAGACCGTCGGCAGCTCACCATCCGCCTGACCGAAGCGGGATGGGAAAAGGCCCGTGTTGAGCAGGCGGCCCGCATTCGCTTTAGGGAACAGGCCTTTAGCGCCCTTACGCACGACGAGCGCGAACAGCTCGCCGAGATGCTCGAGAAAATCCGTGTAACCTGGGAGGAATTGGATGATTAAAACCCTCATGGGCAGCATCCGCGACTATATGAAAGTCACCGTTGCCACGCCGTTGCTCGTGCTTGGCGAGGTGCTCTGCGAGGTGCTGATTCCATTTATCACCGCCAACCTGATCGACGCTATCAAAGACGGCGCCACCGTAGCCGAGATGCTTCCCACCGCAAGCTTTTTGGTGCTCATCGCGCTGACATCGCTTGCTTTTGGCGCCGCGGCAGGCGTCACCTGCAGCCATGCGAGCTGCGGCTTCGCCAAGAACCTGCGTCACGACCTGTTCTACAAAATCCAGACGTTCAGCTTTGCCAACATCGATGAGTTCTCGGGCTCCTCGCTCGTCACGCGCCTGACCACCGACATCAACAACGTGCAGCAGGCCTTTATGATGATCATCCGTATCGCCGTGCGCGCGCCGCTGGTATTGATCTTCGCCTTTACCATGGCATTTATCATGGGCGGCAGCGTTGCCATGGTCTACCTGGTCATCATTCCGCTGCTGGGCTTTGGGCTGTTCTTTATCATCTTTAAGGTGCGCCCCATCTTCTCGCGCGTGTTCCACAAGTACGATGCCCTTAACGAGTCCGTCGAGGAAAACGTCACCGGCATGCGCGTGGTTAAGAGCTACGTACGCGAAGACTTTGAGAAGGAGAAGTTCGCGGCCGCCGCGCGCGATGTCCAGATGGACTTCACCCGCGCCGAGAAGCTGCTCGCCTTTAACAACCCCATGATGAACATCTGCGTCAACGGCGCGTTTGTCGTCATCATCTACCTGGGCTCCAAGCTCATCATCACGAGCCAGGGCACGCTGTTCGACGTGGGCCAGCTTTCCTCGACCTTTACCTATGGTTTCCAGATTCTCATGAGCCTGATGCAGCTGTCGATGATCTTTGTCATGGTGACCATGGCCGACGAATCGGCACACCGCATTGCCGAGGTGCTGGCCGCCGAGCCCACGATCGCCGGTCCCGCCGAGCCCGTGCTCGAGGTTGCCGACGGTTCCATCGACTTTGACCACGTGAGCTTTAAGTATTCCAAGCATGCGAAGCGCCAGGCGCTCGACGATATCGACCTGCACATTACGAGCGGCGAGACCATCGGCATCATCGGCGGCACCGGCTCGGCCAAGTCCACGCTCGTTAACCTCATCGCCCGCCTGTACGACACCACCGAAGGCGCTGTGCGCGTGGGCGGCGTGGACGTGCGCGACTACGACCTGGACGCGCTGCGTCACCAGGTCGCCATGGTGCTGCAGAAAAACGTGCTGTTTAGCGGCACCATCGCCGAGAACCTGCGTTGGGGCGACCCGAACGCCACCGACGAGGAAGTCCGCGAGGCAGCGCATCTGGCCTGCGCCGACGAGTTTGTCGACGGTTTCCCCAAGGGCTACGACACCTGGATCGAACAGGGCGGCTCCAATGTTTCGGGCGGTCAGAAACAGCGCCTGTGCATTGCACGCGCCCTGCTGCGTCGCCCCAAGATCTTGATCCTGGACGACTCCACCAGCGCCGTCGACACCAAGACCGACGCCAAGATCCGCGCGGGGCTGGCAAGCTATCTGCCCAACACGACCAAGCTCATCATCGCCCAGCGCATCAGCTCCGTGCAGGACGCAGACCGCATCATCGTCATGGAGGGCGGCCGTATCGCGCAGATCGGCAACCATGACGAGCTACTCAAGACGAGCGAGATCTACCGCGAGACCTTTACCTCGCAAAACAAGATGTCTGCCGAGGGCGAAGGGGCCGTCGAGGCCGACACCGAGGCATCCGCAACGCAAGCTCAGACCCAGGAAGGAGGCGAGGCACATGAGTAAGGCAACGACCGCCGAGCGCGCGCTCAACCGTAAGGGCGGCACCATGTCGCGCCTCATCAAGACGCTCTTTGGCTTCTATCCCGTGCTTTTGCCCCTTGTCGTCGTCGGCGTGGTACTCTGCGCCATCATCAACTCCATCGGCGCGACCTTCCTTCAGAGCGCCCTGCAGATTATTAGCGAATCGTGGCAGTCGGGCGACTGGACGACCGCGCAGTCCAAAATTCTGAAGCTCGTGACCACCCTCGCCTGCATCTACGGCGTCGGCATCCTGTCCTCGCTGTTCTGGAACCGCGCCATGGCCATCGTCACGCAGGGCTCGCTCGAGAAGCTGCGCGAGAAGATGTTCAACCGCATGCAGGACCTGCCGATCCGCTACTTCGACACGCACCAGCGCGGCGATATCATGAGCCACTACACCAACGACATCGATACGCTGCGCCAGATGATCAGTCAGTCGCTGCCCAACCTGCTCATGACGATCATCATCATCGTCACGGTGTTCTTTATCATGCTGTACTACAGTGTGTGGATGTGCCTGGTCATCATCGCCGGCGTCGCCTTTATGACCTTTATGACCAAGCTGCTCGGTTCCAACTCCGCGCGTTTCTTCATTGCACAGCAGACCGAACTCGGCGTGGTCGAGGGCCATATCGAGGAAGTCATGAACGGCCAGAAAGTCGTCAAGGCGTTCTGCCACGAGTCTGCCGCCGAGGCTGATTTTGACGAGCGCAACGAAAAGCTCTTCGAGGTCTCACAGAAGGCCAACATGTACGCCAACATCCTCATGCCCATCCTTATGAACCTGGGCAACTTGCTCTACGTGCTGGTGGCCCTTGCCGGCGGCATTTTCCTGGCGCTGGGCGTGCCCAACCTGAGCATCTCGGGCATGGCGCTGTCCATCGCCGTCGTGGTGCCGTTCCTTAACATGACCAAGCAGTTCTGCGGACAGATCGGCCAGATCTCGCAGCAGATCAACGCCGTGGTCATGGGCCTCGCCGGCGCCGACCGCATCTTTGAGCTCATCGATGAGGAGCCCGAGGCCGACGAAGGCTACGTGACGCTCGTCAACGCGCAGGTAAACCCCGAGACCTGGGAGCTCGAGGAGGCCGACCACCATACTGGCATGTGGGCATGGAAGCATCCGCACCGTGCAACCGGCGAGATCGAGTACGTACCGCTGCGCGGCGACCTGGTCATGGACAACGTCGACTTTGGCTACACGCCCGACCACGAGGTGCTGCACGGCGTGTCCGTGTTTGCCAAGCCGGGCCAGAAGGTCGCGTTTGTCGGTGCCACCGGTGCCGGCAAGACGACCATCACCAACCTCATCAACCGCTTCTATGACATCGCCGACGGCAAGATCCGCTACGACGGCATCAACGTCAACAAGATCCGCAAGGCCGACCTGCGCCGAAGCCTGGGCGTCGTGCTGCAGGACGTGAACCTGTTCACCGGCACCGTGATGGATAACATCCGCTACGGCAACCTGGATGCGACCGACGAGGAGTGCATCGCGGCGGCCAAGCTCGCGGGCGCGGACGACTTTATCACCCGCCTGCCCGACGGCTACGACACGATGCTCACCGGCAACGGCGCCCAGCTGTCGCAGGGCCAGCGCCAACTGATCAGCATTGCGCGCGCCGCCGTCGCCGATCCGCCGGCGATGATTCTGGACGAGGCCACGAGCTCCATCGACACCCGCACCGAGGCCATCGTGCAAGCGGGCATGGACAAGCTCATGGAGGGCCGCACGACGTTTGTCATCGCACACCGCCTGTCCACCGTGCGCAACTCCGACGCGATCATCTGTCTGGACCACGGCCGCATCATCGAGCGCGGCAACCACGACGAGCTGATCGCCAAGCGCGGATATTACTATCAGCTCTATACCGGAGCGTTTGAGCTGGAGTAGGACCGGTTACTGACGGAGGGTGCCCCGGGGGCGGCGGGGTAATTCCTCCGTGCTCAAACATTCTCGCTGCGCTGCGAAACTGCGCGCGGAGGAAATACCCCGTCTCCCTCGGGGAGGTCCTACGCACACAGTCTTTTCTCGCAGCCTGAAAAGAAGTGGTGAGGCCCTGGCCGTTTGGCCAGGGCCTCATTTTGTAAGGAGTCAAAAAGCCCCGTCCCAAATGAGCTATTTGAGAAGTTGGGCCATGGCGTTGACGAATTTTTGGACTTGGAGGGTTGGCTCGAGCGGATAGTGCAAAAAGACCGGCACCTCTCGCCCGCACAGGAACGGCACGCCCACAAAGGCCGGGTGCACCCCTGACCATGCGCCACAGGTGAGTACCGCATCGCCCTTTTCCTCCGCCTCGTTAAAGAGCGCAAAGTCAAAGCTATCCACATCGATCACGTCCACGCCGCCGTCGGCCAAAAGGTCGATGCGTAGGCTGTCCATCGCATCGTTGCCGTGACGGAGCACGCGCAGGCGCATGCCCTCTAGGTCGGCAACCGTAATGCGATTCTTGCGCGCCAGCGGGCTCGCGCGCGGCAGGTCGATATAAAACGGTACGTTAACGATGTGGAGCTTTTGGCAGGCGTCACCCCAGCGCGGGGTCGAAAAACTCGACTGCACCACATCGACCTCGCGGCCCAAGCTGCGCATGACGGATTCGCGCTCGTCATAGAGGTCGCTCACCGGCACGATCTCAAATCGCAACGACGGTTCCAGATCGTGGATGCCCGTCCACATCGACAGCGTCTGGCGTCCTGGGCACATCATCGATACGCCCAGGCGCACGGCACCGCCATCGCCCGCCGCGCGTCGGGCACGGCGCAGCGCGTCCTCGGACTGCCGCATGATCGAGCGCGCGTCGTCCACCAGCAGTGCGCCGGCCGGCGTCACCTTGACGCCCGAGTGCGAGCGCTCGAACAACGTGATGCCGAACTCGGCCTCGAAGCCCGACACCTGCTTGACGAGGGCCGGGGTCGACACGCGCAATCTTGCCGCCGCACGCGAGAAGCTCCCCAGCTCCGCGGCGGCCGATATGGCCTCAAGTCGTCGATCGTACACGTCAATCTCCCGTTTTCGCGCCCGTGACCACATGGTGCCACAGGGGGTTGTTTTCGCAGGTCACACGCTCAATTGAGAATGAGCTGCATCGCACAGTGTAAACCTACGGTTAACGCCATTCTAACAAATATGCAATTCACCTGCGCAAATGCAAAGCATACGATAACCTGCGAAAACCACGTGGGTCGATTAATGGGAACGACCCACAGGGAGGCACAAGAAGGGAAGTTCCTATGAGCAACTGGCTTAAGCTCGAGGGCGATGTCTGCGCCGTAACCGGCGCACTCGGCGGTATGGGCGTCGCGATTTGCCGCGAGTTCGCCCGCAACGGCGCCAACGTCGTCCTGCTCGACCTGGACGAGGAAAAGGTCAAGGCCGCAGCCGCCGACCTCGCCGCCGAGTTTGGAATCCACGCCGAGGGCTACAAGATGAACGCCACCGACGAGGCCGAGGTTCAGGCCGCCGTCGATGCCACCATCGCCGACTTCGGCCGTGTCGACGTCCTCGTCAACACCGCCGGTATCCTGCGCTTCGCCGCCATGGAGGACCTGCCGCTCTCCGACTGGAACGAGGTCATCAACGTCAACCTCACCGGCTACTTCATCACCTCGCAGCGCTTTGGTCGCGAAATGATCAAGGCCGGCCAGGGTCGCCTGGTGCACATCTCGACCGTCGCCAGCCACTCTCCCGAGACGTTCTCGGGCGTGTACAGCTCCACCAAGGCCGGCGTCAACATGATGTCCAAGATGCTCGCCGCCGAATGGGGCCCCTACGGCGTGCGCTCCAACTGCGTCGAGCCCTGCTTCGTTAAGACCCCCATGTCGGCAAGCTTTTACGCCGACCCCGAGGTCGAAAAGAGCCGCAGCCGTCTGATCGCCACGCGTCGCATCGGCGAGGTCAGCGATATCGCCAACGCCGTCATGTTCCTGGCGTCCACGCGCTCAGACTTTACCACCGGCGACGCCATCAAGGTCGACGGCGGCTTCTCCAACATGATGGGCGACCTCACCGCCAAGCCCGGCGGCCGTCGCGCCTATGCCGACAACTACCTTAAGAACAAGGGTGTCGAGCTCTGGTCCGATGAGTCCAGCGTCGCCAAGCCGACTGACCAGTAAACCAACCTGACAGGGAGGCCCCGCGGACACGCCCGCTCCTCCCCCGTATCGATTAGAAAGAGTCCAATGGCTTCCACCAACTCCAACAAGGGTCGCGCCGTCGTGCTTTCCGCCGCGTGCGTCACCATGTTCTTCATCAGCTCCATCGCGCTGTATTCCGTCGTGAGCAAGAACCTGCTCGCCGCCTACCCCGAGTGGTCCAGTGCCCTTACCTGGGCCTTCCCGGTCTTTCAGACCATCATGGCCGTGACGGGCATCTTCGCCGGCCGTATCTCCGACAAGATCGGCCCGCGCAACGTCGTGATCGCCGCCGCCGTGTGCTACGGCGTGGGCTGGTTCATGTCCGGCACCGTCACCGAGCCGTGGCAGTTCTACCTGTGGTTCTCGCTCGTCGCCGCCGTCGGCAACGGTCTGGGCTACAACCCGGCACTCACCACCGGCCAAAAGTGGTTTATCGACAAGAAGGGCCTCGCCTCCGGCATCACCCTGGCCGCTTCGACCGCCGGCCCCGCCGTGCTGTCCCCGGTGCTCGCCTCGCTGCTCATCCCGAGCCTCGGCATCTTTGGCGCCCTCAAGGCACTCGGCGTCATCTTCTTTGTGATGATCGCTGCCTCCGCCCTGTTCCTGAAGGCCCCCGAGGCCGGCTGGCTGCCCGAGGGCTTCGAGGCCCCCAAGGGCGGCGCGCACGCCGGCACCTTCGGTGACCTCACCCCGGGCGAGATGGTCAAGACCCCGCGCTTCTGGGTCCTCATCGTCACCTTCGCCTTTGCTGCCACTGCAGGCACCCTGCTTGTGGGCAAGGTTGCCTCCATCGCCGCCGTCCAGCTCTTCGCCGACCCCACGAGCGCCGCGGCCGTCGCCCTCGGCGGTGTGGTGGTCTCCGTCAACACCTGCGCCAACCTGGTCGGCCGCCTGTCCTTTGGCCAGATCATCGACAAGCTCGGCGCCTACAAGTCACTGCTCATCAGCCTTGTCGTCACCATCGTCGCGCTCGTCATCATGTCGATGAGCTTTACGCAGAGCATGTTCTTCGTGGCGCTCGCCCTGCTCGGCTTTAGCTTTGGCGCCCTGCTCGTCATCTACCCGCCGCTCACCGGTGGCGCCTTTGGCACCAGCAACATCGGTGTCAACTACGGCATCATGTTTTTGGGTTACGCCGCTTCCACCTGGATCAGTCAGCCCATCACCGCCGTGCTGTATCACGCCGAGGCCGGCAGCGCCGCCTACCAGCAGTCCTTCTACGGCGCCATTGTGATCGCCGCCATCGCCGTCGTGCTCACCGTCTACATGATGGTCTCCGACAGCAAGAAGAAGTCCGCCTAGTTTTACCGATGCGACAAAGGGACAGCCCCTTTGTCGCATTCACCGGTCACCAGTATTAAGGAGTCGAAATGTCTGAGCTCAACCCCGTCCGCATCGCCGTTATCGGCGCCGGCGCCATGGGCCGCAACCACATCCGCTTTGTCACCGAGGAGCCCGAGGCCGAGCTCGTCGCCATCGCCGACGCCTTTGAGGGCGCCCGCGCCACGGCCGAGGCCGCCGGCGTGCCGTTCTATACCGATCCCGCCCAGATGATGGACGAGGTCAAGCCCGAGGCCGTCATTATCGCCACCCCCAACGACCTGCACTTGGGCGTTGCTCGCGAGGCCATCAAGCGCAACATCGTGCCGCTGGTCGAAAAGCCGATCTCCAACGACCTTGAGGATGCCCAGGCCTTCGCCGCCGAGGCCGAGACCGCCGGCGTGCCCGTGCTCGTGGGTCAGCACCGTCGCCACAACCCCTTCGTCAACAAGGCTAAGGAGATCATCGAGTCCGGCGAGCTGGGCAAGCTCACCGTGTCGAGCTTCCACTACATGATCTATAAGAATGACGAGTACTTCGATGTCGAGTGGCGCCGCAAGAAGGGTGCCGGCCCGATCCTGGTCAACCTGGTGCACGACGTCGACCTGCTCCGCTACCTGCTGGGCGAGCCCGTTGCCGTCCAGGGTATGCAGTCCAGCGCCGCCCGCGGTTTTGAGACCGAGGACTCAGCCGTGGTCAACGTTCGTTTTGCCGATGGCGCGCTCGCGAGCATGACCATCTCCGACGCCACCGCCAGCCCCTGGAACTGGGAGGCAACCGCTCGCGAGGATCCGCAGTACCGTCCCTTCGACGCCGACGCCTACTTTATCGGCGGAACCTTGGGCGCCCTTTCGCTGCCCCGCCTGCACCAGTTCTCCTACGACGGAGCCTCCAACTGGCACAAGCCGCTGCAGATGGAGATCCCGGCCGTTGACCCGGCGCTGCCGCACAAGATGCAGCTCAAACACTTTGTAAAGGTTGTCCGCCGCGAGGTTGAGCCCGTCGTGACCCCCACCGATAACGTCAAGACGCTCACGCTTCTCAACGCCATCAAGGAGGCCGCCGAGACCGGCCAGCTCGTCGAGCTGTAACGCCTTAGGGCAGACTGCGACAGAAACCCCATGCCGAGTCCCTCGGCCCGCCACAAACAAGCCCCTCTTCTTTGCCCCGCGAGCAGCCTCCTGCCCGCGGGGCATTTTGCTACCTTGCCGACGATTTTTCTGGGGCGGGGGCTATTTTGCGCCTCAGCTTGGTTCGTTCGCCACGAAATGCGCCTATCTACTACGTTTAACCGATCGCCCTCAACCATGCCAAATATCACGAAATAAAAACCGCAGGTAGACGGCTTGCCGATTTTCGGTAAAACCAGGCATGGTCGACCCATACGGTTCAAACGTAGTAGATAGGTCGTTTTCGTGGCGCGGCTCCAAAACAGTCTTTTGAGACGGGTGGTATCCTTGGTAGCCCTGTGCTGCAAACGCACCTTAAACACAAGGAGTCCCATGGATCTTATCGCCCAGCTCACCCGCGAGCTCAACCTTAAGGCCGCCAACATCGAAGCGGCCGTCAAGCTCATCGACGAGGGCAACACCATTCCCTTTATCTCGCGCTACCGCAAGGAGGCCACGGGCGGCATGGACGACGTCGCCCTGCGCGCCCTCGACGAGCGCCTGTCCTACCTGCGCAATCTTGAGCAGCGTAAAGAGGACGTCATCCTGCTTATCGATGCCCAGGGCAAACTCACGCCCGAACTCGAGCAGCAGATTCGTGAGGCCACGCAGCTCCAGCGTGTCGAGGACCTCTACAAGCCCTACCGCAAAAAGCGCATGACCCGCGCGCAGAAGGCCCGCGAGGCCGGCCTGGAGCCGCTCGCCAACATGATCATCATGCAGGCCTCGGCCAAGGGCAGCGCGCTCGACGCCGCCGCGGCATACGTCAACGAGGAGGCCGGCTTCGACACGCCCGAGAAGGCGCTCGCCGGTGCCGCCGACATCGTGGCCGAAACGGTAGCCGAGGACCCCGAGAACGTCGCCGACCTGCGCGCCTTTACGCAAAACACCGCCGATATCGTCGTCGAAGCCACCGACCCCGTCGAGAAGACCCCCTACGAGCCGTACTACAGCTATGACGAGCCGCTGCGCCGTATACCCAACCACCGCGTGTTGGCTATCGATCGCGGTGAGCGCGAGGGTAAGCTCCGCGTGCGCGTGAACGTCGACGGCACCGCCGCCACGGCACGCCTCGGCAGCCGTTGGCCCCGACGTCAGGGCGTGTTTGCTCCCATCTTCGATGCCGCCATCGCCGACGGCTACAAGCGCCTCATGGCCCCCTCGCTGGAGCGCGAGGCCCGCGCCAAACTCACCGTTCGCGCCCAGACCGAGGCCATCAACGTCTTTGCCAAGAATCTCGAGGGCCTGCTCTCGGCGCGCCCCGTGCGCGGCGCCCGCGTGCTCGCGCTCGATCCGGGCTATCGCACCGGCTGCAAGATCGCCGTCATGGACGAGACCGGCAAGCTGCTCGACCACGGCGTGGTCTATCCCACCAAGCCGCGCCACGACGTCGCCGGCACCAAGCGCGAACTCGCCCGCCTCGTCAAGAAGGACGGCGTCAACACTATCGTCATCGGCAACGGCACCGCCAGCCGTGAGACCGAGGAAGTCGTCTCGGAGTTCATTGCCGAGCAGGCGCCCGGGCTACGATACACCATCGTCAACGAGGCCGGCGCATCGGTGTACTCCGCCTCCGAGCTCGCCAGTCAGGAATACCCCGACCTGGACGTCACTGTGCGTGGCGCCATGAGCCTGGGCCGCCGCCTGCAGGACCCGCTGGCAGAGCTCGTCAAGATTCCGCCCCAGTCCATCGGCGTGGGCCAGTACCAGCACGACCTTGACCAGGCCGAGCTCTCGCGCACCCTGGGCCACGTGGTGGAGGACGTCGTCAACCGCGTGGGCGTCGACGTGAACACCGCAAGCGCAAGCCTGCTGGGATACGTATCGGGCATTACGCCGAGCGTGGCCAAGAACATCGTGGCCTACCGCGAGGAAAACGGCGCCTTTACCGATCGCCGCCAGCTTAAGAAGGTCCCCAAGTTGGGACCCAAGGCATATCTCAACGCCGCGGGCTTCCTGCGCATCAGCGGCGGCAAGAACCCGCTCGACGCGACAAGTGTCCATCCCGAGAGCTACGAGGTGGCCACGTCCGTCCTGGAGCGCGCAGGCGTTAAAGCCAGCGAGCTCAGCCGCGGCGGCGTGCCCGACATCGAGCGCCGTCTGGGCAGCATCTCGACGCTGGCAAGCGACCTGGACTGCGGCACCCTCACGCTCATCGACATTGTCAACGAGCTCAAGAAGCCCGGTCGCGACCCGCGCGACGACGCGCCCGAGGTGGTCTTTAGCCGCTCGGCACTTTCTATCGACGACCTGGAGCCGGGCATGGAGCTCAAGGGCACGGTGCGCAACGTTGTGGACTTTGGCGCCTTCGTCGACGTGGGCGTACATCAGGACGGCCTCGTGCATATCTCCAAGCTGGCCAACCGCTTTATCAAGCACCCGAGCGACGTAGTGCGCGTCGGCGACACGGTCAAGGTATGGGTAGAAAAGGTCGATCGCGACCGCAAGAAAATCTCGCTCACCATGGTGCAGGGCAAATAATCCGGCATGAAAATCGGACAAACAAGCCCAGGCCCGTTTGTCCGATTAACAGGCACATCTCCGTACACACCACAACAAAAAGGTGCCGCCCATCAAAGAGGCGGCACCAACAAAGTCTCATTCAGCTCAGAACCTACTGGCAAGCTCGTGTCGGCAGCCCCGGTCTTTCCTTTACCTGGCGCGGCCCTCGCGAAGCGCGTGAGCAATAGGGAAAGGGAAGGCCGGGGCGAACAGCCCACGGCGCAGCCAGTGTTCGCCCTACGGCAGAATATGGAAGCCCAAAGCGGCGATATCTTTGGCAAAGCCGCGCACGGTGTCGAGCGAGACCTCGTACGGGTCGCGGCCGATGTTCTTGCGCTTGGCCAGGATGCTGTTGGGCACCGTGATGATCTGGCAACCGCATCCTTCCGCCTGGTAAATGTTGATGAGCTCGCGCGTGGACGCCCACAGGACTTCGCAGTTGGGCTTGGCAGCGGCCTTCTTGACCGACTCCGTCATAAACGGAATGGGATCGACGCCGGTATCGGCGATGCGGCCGGCAAAGAGCGAGATGATGGACGGCGTCTCGGCGTCAACGGCCTCGACCATCTCATCGACCTGCGTAGGCGTAAAGATGGTGGTGACGTTGACCTTGATGCCGTCGGCCGAAAGCTTGCGGACCAGCTTGGCGGTGGACTCGCCCTTGGTGGTCACGCACGGAATCTTGACGTAAACGTTCTCGGCCCAGGTAGCGATCTCGCGGGCCTCGACCTCCATGGTCTCGGCGTCGTCGGCAAAGACCTCAAACGACACGGACACATCGGTGATGTGGGACAGGACCTCCTTGGCAAACGCGCGGTAATCCGTCACGCCGCCCTTCTTCATAAGGGACGGGTTGGTCGTGAAACCCTGAACGTTGCCGTTCTCGTACATGTCGAGCATGCCCTCGAGGTTTGCACCGTCAGCGAACACCTTGATTGCCATCTGCCTGATTCCTTTCGTTTGCACACGGCCGGTAAGCTGCTAAACACTTTACCTATGTTTATCAAGGCGTGAGCTGCGGGTTTTTATCTTCTCGGCGAACGGTATAAACACCTCAGTGTTTGGATTGATAAATCGATTGAGCATGCAAACGCAAAGAGTCACAGTTTGAGCAAACGACAGAACGCGGGATTCATTAGATGAGGCCGAAATGCTGCATCGCTGTGACGGTGCCGTCGTGTGCGACATCGTCGGTCACGTAGTCGGCGACCGCCTTGACCTCGGGCATGGCGTTGCCCATGGCGACAGCCGTCTCGACCGCAGCGAGCATGCCCAGGTCGTTGCCCGAATCGCCAAAGCCAAAGGTGCGCGCATTTCCCTCGCGACCCAGATACGCCAGCGCTCGCGCCACGCCCACGCCCTTGTCGATGCCCTTGGGGCTCAGCTCGCGATTCTGGCCACCGGTGTTGCACAGCTCAAACTCGCGATCGATAAAGCCATCATCGTTGGCCACGCGAGCCAAACTGGGCACACTGAGGCATACCTTGCCCACGCGCAGACGGCCGTCGACGCGCATTTCCTCGGTGCTGTGCACCACAGAAGTGCCGATCAGAGACGACTGCTCAACGCCCACAGGCTCCAGGGCAAAAGTAGCCACGTTGGTCTCGAAAAAGGCCTCAATCCCTGCCGCGGCCATACGGCGCGCAAGCTCCTCGATAACGTCCTCGTCAAAGCAGTCCTCATGCACCACGCGGCCCTCGACCTCGAGCGTCGCTCCCGCCATGGCAACGACACCCGCAGGCTCCAAAGCGCGCAGACCATCGGCAATTAGCCACAGGGGGCGACCCGTGCAGATAAATGCCTGGTGACCCGCATTGCGCAGACGACCAAATGCATCGACAACAGCCTTCGACGGATGGACTGCATTGAAGTCCTTATCGGTCATATCGTCGGGATCGAACGACGTCAGCGTGCCGTCCACGTCAAAAAAGAGCACAGCGGATTCGGGGCACGCATCAATCATATGGGTTCCTTTCGGGGGCGAGAGTAAACGAAGTATCCATCATATAATGGAGCGACACAACCAGAGAGGTCACCCATGGAATTTTACGCAAGCTGCCCCGAGGGCTTTGAGTCCGCACTCGCCGACGAGCTTAAACGGCTCGGGCTTTCGCATGTACGCCGCCTTAAGGGCCGCGCCACGTTTGAGGGCGAGCTCGAGCAAGGCTACCGCGCCTGTCTGTGGTCGCGCCTGGCCAGCCGCGTGTTTGTGGTGCTTGGGCGCTTTGAGGCGCAGGATGCCGATGCGTTGTACGACGGCGTTTACGACATCGCCTGGGAGAGCATCGTCCGCCCCGGCGCCACCATCGCCATCACCGCCCGCGGCGTGACCGAGCAGCTGCGCAACACACGCTTCTCGGCCCTGCGCGCCAAGGACGCGCTATGCGACCGTCTGGCCGAGACCACGGGCCGTCGCGCCGATGTCGACGCCGCCGATCCCGACGTTCACCTGCTGCTTTCGCTGCGTCAGCGCCGTGCGAGCATAAGCCTGGACCTTTCGGGCGACCCGCTGTTCAAGCGCCTGCCGCCTGCCGCGACCCGCGCCGGCGAGGGTACGCACGTGCTGCGCCCCGACTACGCCGCCCTGGTGCTGGCGCAGGTCGGCTGGACCGCACTGTGCGAGCGCGAGCTGATGGCCGACGACTACGAAAACGAAGCCCTGCCCACGCTGGTCGACGCCTCGTGCGCCGGCGGCGGTCTGCTGTTGGAGGCCGTGAACATTCTGACCGACCGCGCCCCGGGCGCCGCCCGCGAGCACTGGGGCTTTGAGGGCTGGCAGCTGCACGACGCCACTCTGTGGGAGCAGCTGCTCGCCGAGGCACGCGAGCGCGAGGCGGCGGCACGCGAACGCCAGGCGCGCATTGTGGCCGTAGACATCGACCCCGCCGCCCGCAGGACCGCCGAACGCATGGTCAAGTGCGCCGGTTACAAGCGCTTTGTCGATTTTTGTGCCGCCAAGCCCGACACCGTGCTGGACCATGCGGGTGCCGTCGCCGGCGCCGCCGTGGTCGCAGACACCACCGAGACCCCGCTTTCGCTCATGCACGACGCCATGACGCTGGTCGGTGAGCTGCGCCGCGCGCCCGAGCTTGCCGCCGCGCCGGTCGCCGCGCTCACCCGCGATGGCCTTATGGCCCGCGCGCTCCATGCCGAGCCCGCGCGCTCCATCGCCGTCATGCCCAACAACGAAGAGGCGACTATTGAGGTTTGGCCCTCGCTCGACCATGCCGCCGCAGCATTTGAAACTGCGACCAGCGCGGATGCCGAGGGTGAGACCGCGGATGCCGAAAACGAATCCGCCAGCACCCCCGTGCCCGAACCTGCCGCCACACTCGACCTGGGTGACGGCAAGCCGCTGCCCGTGCTCATCCCCGAGTCCGAGCAGTTCGCCAACCGCCTGCGCAAGGACGCACGCCTGCGCCGCAAGTGGGCCAAGCGCGAGGGCGTGAGCTGCTACCGCGTCTACGATGCCGACCTGCCCGACTACTCCGCCGCCATCGATCTGTACGAGGGTTGCCCGCAGACGCCGGGCCGCTGGCTCGTCATCGCCGAATACGCCGCGCCTAAGACCATCGACCCCGCACTGGCCCAGGCCCGTATGCTCGACATTCTGGCCATCGCGCCGCGTATCCTAGATGTTCCCGCCGAGCATGTGCACGCCAAGGCCCGCATGCGTTCGCGTGGCGGCTCGCAGTACGGCAACCAGGGCGCCGGCAAGGGCGGCTCGGGCGAGCGCGCCAATATCGCGCGTCGTCGCCTGCCGCTCATCGAAGAGGGCGGCCTCACCTTTGCCGTCAACTTTGATGACTATTTGGATGTGGGCATCTTCCTGGATCACCGCGTCACCCGCAACCTGGTGCGCGAGCACGCCAAACAGGCGCGCCGCTTCCTCAACCTGTTCGCCTACACCGGCACCGCCACCTGCTATGCGGCCGACGGCGGCGTCGAGGAGACCGTGACAGTCGACCTTTCCAACACCTACCTGGACTGGGCCGAGCGCAATATGCGCCAGAACGGCTTTGTTGGTCCGCAGCATCATTTTGTGCGCGACGACGTGCTTGCTTGGATTCGCGACCAGCGCCAGACGCGCAACCGCTGGGACCTGATTTTTGTCGATCCGCCCACGTTCTCGAACTCCTCCAAGATGGGCCGCCGCACCTGGGATGTCCAGCGCGACCATGTTGAGCTGTTGGCCGGCGTATCGCGCCTGCTCGCGCAGGGCGGCCATGCCATCTTTAGCTGCAACCTGCGCGGCTTCCGCCCCGAAACGCGCAAGCTCGCCCGCGCGGGCGTGGTGCTGGAGGACATTACGGCGCAGACCATCCCCGAGGACTTCGCGCGCAACCAGAAGGTGCACCACTGCTACATCGTGCGCCGCCTGCCCATCGAGGACGCCATGGCCGAAGTCGGCTTTAGCGCCGAGGAGATTGCCGAGCGAACCGAGGAGCTGCGCAGCCCCGAAGCCCGTAAGCCTCGTGCAGCAGCGCCCGCGCACGCGCAGGCCGGCGACCGAGGGCCGCGCGGCGACGGCAAGCCCTTCCCCGCCGGCAAGCCCAAAAAGAAGAAGTTCTACGCCAGCAAGCCCAAGGGCAAATAACAAAGTTGCTGTGGAATACGGACTGTTTTGCCTGGAATTAGGCAAATTAAGACCGTATTTCACCGCAACTCATATTGGGATGGTGGTTGGCGATCTAGCCTTGGATGACCAATCGGTAACCAATACCCACGTGCGTCTGGATATAGCGCGGATGCGCGGGGTCGGACTCGATCTTCTTGCGCAGCGTGCCCATAAAGACGCGCAGGCTCGCCAAGTCGCTCTTGGTCGCCGTGCCCCAAATCTCGTGCAGGATAAACTGGTGCGTCAACACCTTGTCGGCGTTGTGCGCCAGCAGACACAGGAGCTTGTACTCGATCGGCGTCAGGTGCAGTTCCTCGCCATCCATCATGGCAATGCCGGCATCAAAATCGATATGCAGCTCACCGGTATCGAACGAGCCCTCGGAGGCAACGCCGCCCGTCTGCGCATACGAAAGGCGTCTGAGCGTCGTGCGGATGCGCGCGAGCAGCTCCTCGACCGAAAACGGCTTGGTCAGATAGTCGTCGGCGCCGGCATCGAGCGCACGGATCTTGTCCGCATCCTCGCTGCGCGCCGAGACCACGATAATCGGCATGCCCGACCACGCGCGCACCGACTCCACCACCTTGACGCCGTCCATATCAGGCAGGCCCAGGTCGAGCAGCACAATGCTCGGCGCCTGCGACGAGGCGGCGGCGATGGCGGCATGGGCGGTCTCCACGGCCATATGGCGCAAGCCGTGCGCCTCGAGCGCGGCGACGATAAGGTTGCGGACGGCGGGGTCGTCCTCAACAACCAAGATGAGCGGTTTTACGGCAGAGTTCGGCACAGCGCTACTCCTTATCAAACGAAACGTCGGCGGCGGGAAGCTCAATCGTAAAGACCGAGCCGTGCGGGTCCGCCGCGGCAACCCCTATGCTACCGCCATGTGCCAGCGCAATGGAGCGGCAAAGCGAAAGCCCCAGACCCACGCTGCGCTGGCTATCGGCCAGACCATGGTTGGCGGTGTAGAACGACTCAAAGATGCGCTCGCGGTCCTCGGGCGCAATGCCCGGGCCGTCATCGGCCACCGAGCACCCCACGCATCCGTCGTCGACGCCAATCGAGATCACGATATGCGAATCCGAGGGCGTATAGGTGATGGCGTTGTTCACCAGGTTGACCACCAGCTGCACCATCAGGCGCGCGTCGACGTTGACGAGCGCCGGCTCGTCGCACGCCACCACCTTGAGGTCGTGCTCGTGCACGGCCGGGTTTACGTGGCGCAACGCCTCCTCGACGATATCGTCCATAAGCTCGAGCGTGGTCGACAGGTGCATACCGCCGCCCTCGAGCTTGGTGATGGCGAGCAGATTCTCGACGGTAGCGTTGAGCCATTGCGCATCCGAGCGAATGGATAGGAGCATGCCGCGGCGCGTCTGGTCGTCGAGCACGGCCGTGCCGGTCGAGCCCTGGTCGAGCAGCACGTCGGCATTACCCGAAATGCTGGTAAGCGGCGTGCGCAAATCGTGCGAGATGGAGCGCAACAAGTTGGCGCGCAGCTGCTCGTTTTTAGCGAGCACCGCCGCTTCCTCGCGGGCCTCCATGGCGCGGGCGCGATCGAGCGCCAGCTCGCCTTCGCTCACGATGGCATCGGCAAGCGTCCGCTCCTCGGGCGTCAGCGCATCGGGCTCGGCGACAATGGCGAGCACCCCCACCACCGAGTCGGGATCGCCCGCGCGCACCATGGTGTCGCCCGAGTGCACGGTCAGGTATATGCCAAAGAACGCCGAGCCGCCATAGGTGGCATCGAGCGGCGTTCCCACATAGGCGGACGCCGAGAGCCGTGGCGGCATCTGCGGCGCCAGCTCGTGCACCGGCGCGGCATCGCCCACGGCCGTGTACATCGTGCGCGGCAGCAGGTCATCGTCGTCGGCATCGGCGCTATACCACACGACCGGACAGTCCGAAAGACGCGCCAGTTGCGTTGCCATAGCATGCACAATCTGTTGCTGATCGCCGCACCGCTGCAGCATGCGGTTGGTCTCGAGCACCATCTGCGTGCGACGGTCGCTGGCGGCAGCCTGCGCCAAGGCGCGACGCAGGGCCAGCGCGATTGAGCTCGACACGAGCGAGACCGCAAACATAATGACGAACATGCCGGGATAGGCGCGGTCGATAAACGACAGCGAGTAGCGCGGGTCGACAAACAAATAGTTGTAGAGCGCCACGGCGGCAGCCGAGCTCAGCAGGCAATACAGGCGGCTCCAGGTAAAGAATGCGCACAGCTGCACGGCAAACACATAGACGATCATGATGCTCGGCGCGAGCCCCGGATGGTCGAGCAGCGCGCCCACAATCGTCGCCGCAGCTAGCAGCCCCGCCGATACGCAGGCGTCATACAGAGGGCTGCGACGCGTCAGCGTTGTACGCCGCCACCAAAAGTTCTCGGCAATATCGCCGTCCGCACGGACGTCCATCAGCGCCCCGCCCCTCTCTCAAAAACAAAAACCACCACAAAGGGGACAGGCACCTTTGTGGTGGTGGCCTCCTTGTGGTGGTTTCAAGTGTATAGCCTTTGCAGCCCGCGGTCGCTAGACAAACAGCAGGTGTCGACTACGGGCGCTCGTTGGGGGCCAGGCGCCGCATCTTGTTCACGGCCTTGAACTTGGTGAACAGCGGCACGTACTCAAAGCTCACGTTGGAGTTCTCCAGGCCATACCAACGCGCAGGCGTGCCGGCGGCGCGGCGGATGATGTACTTGAGCGTAATGGCCGTACGCTCGCTCGGCTCCACATCGCTTTCAGGCGCCAGAAGCTTACGAATCAGGACAAACTTGAACGTACCGATGTTGCCCGGATCCTTGTAGACCGAGTAGTCATGCGTCTGCGCCGGCAGCTCGCCAGTGGCAGCCAGGTCCTGAACGACCTGACGCAGATAGGCATTGACGCGCTGGTTGATCTTGTAGCCCAGATACAGATGCACGCGGAACACGTAGTCGGTGCCGAACGTCTCGACCGAGTAGGCAAAGGTATGCGGCTCCTCCATGGTCTCGACATTCACGAACCACCAGGCGCGAGCGCGCTTGGGGTGCTTGTCCAAGATCGAGTAGACGATATCGCGGTCGATGTAGTCGGTATTGGTGTCCTTGGTCAGGTACACGATGTTGTCACTCATAAGCTCGTAGCGATCGTCGTCGCGCAGGCGCTTGAGCTGCGGCAGGTAGCTGCGCAGCGGCAGCAGCGTAAACTGGCGCTGCTCAACAGCCGTACCGTTGTACCAGCACACCATGATTCCCATGATGAGCGCGGCCATGAGGATGGTGAAATAGCCACCGTGGAAGAACTTGGTGAGCGAGCTCACAAAGAAGAAACCCTCGAGCATGAGGAAGAAGACGGCAAAGATCCACGGCGCGATCTTGAGCTTGCGCTCCACGTGCAGATAGAAGAAGAGCAGCAGCGTCGTGCACATCATGGTCAGGGTAATAGCCAAGCCGTACGCAGCCTCCATGTGCGCCGAGTTCTGGAACAACAGCACCACGATGACGCAGCCCACGAGCATGACGTTGTTGACCATGGGGATGTAGAGCTGGCCCTTGGTCTCGGCAGGATAGAAGACCTGCATATGCGGCATGAGGTCCAGGCGGCTGGCCTCGGACACCAGCGAGAATGCGCCGGTGATGAGTGCCTGCGAAGCGATGATGGCCGCGACGGTGGAAAGGCCGACGGCAAAGGGACGCAGGCCCGGGGTGAGCATCTGGTAGAAGGGGTTGAGGTCGGCGATGCCCATGAGCTCCGGGTTGCCGGCGTTGTTGATAAGCCACGCGCCCTGGCCCATGTAGGACAGCAGCAGGCAGCACTTAACAAACGGCCAGGTGGCGTAGATGTTGCCGCGACCCACATGGCCCATGTCGGAATAGAGCGCCTCGGCACCGGTGGTGGCCAGGAAGCAGCTGCCCAAGATCATGATGCCCGCATGGTTGTTGGGGCTCAGCAAAAAGCCGATGCCACGCAGCGGGTTGAGGCACAAAAGCACCGCGGGATACTGGAAGACAAAGAACAGACCCGTACCGCCCAGGAACAAAAACCACAGCGTCATGATGGGGCCAAAGGCGTGGCCAATCTTGGCCGTGCCGATGCGCTGCACCAAGAAGAGCGCGATGATGATGGCGAGCGTGATGGCGACAACGCGGCCCTGGTCGTCACCGAGCACGGCGTGAACCGCCGGAATGGTGCGCAGGCCCTCGATGGCCGTGGTCACGGTAACGGCAGGCGTGAGGATGCCGTCGGCGAGGAGCGCCGCGCCGCCCAGCATGGCGGGGATGATGAGCCACTTGCCGCAGCGCTTGACCAGGCTGTACAGGGCAAAGATACCGCCCTCGCCGTGGTTGTCGGCGCGCAGCGAGATCAGCACGTACTTGACGGTCGTCAGCAGCGTGACCGTCCACACGACAAGGGAGAGCGCGCCGAGCACGAACTCCTGCGTGACGCTTCCGATGCCGCCGTTGCCGGCAACGAGCGCCTTGGTTACATACATGGGGCTGGTGCCGATATCGCCATACACCACGCCCAGCGTGACGAGCATCGCCGAGATGCTCACAGGAATCGCAGCGTGCGAGGCTACTTCCTTTGCCTTTTGTTCCATAAGCCGGTTTCCTCCCAATTTTAACGTTCGACGGGATTATATGTAATCAGCCCATATTTTAATGGCACCGTTTTCCCAGCTAGATAAACATTTATGCGGCCTTTAGGCCACCGCGGCGATATGGAATGTGACAAAGGGATGCCCCCTTTGTCACATTCGTCATTTTCCGAGCCAGTTTTTGAACCACCACTCCATAGAGCGGCTCATCTCGGCCATAAAGGGGCTCGTGTGCTTACGGGTGTAGATGTCGATGACGCGCTCGCCCACCTCGCGGGCGTGCGGGCGAAACATCGCATCCATCTCGGCCACCTGCGCATCCATCGTCGCGGCGTCGGCGCGACAATAACGCTCCTCGTGCACCAGGTTCACCACGGGATGCGCGATTGCCGGGCGCTCCTTACGGGGCGTGCCGATGATGAGCATCGACAGCGGCATGGTATAGGCAGGCAAGTCCAGCAGTGCGGCAACTTCCTCGGCGTTCTCGACGATATCGCCGATGTAGCAGCTCCCCAGCCCCAGGGCCTCGGCGGCAACCACGGCGTTTTGAGCGGCGATCACGGCATCCTGCGCCGCGATGGCAAAGTCGCCCAAACCCGGCGCGCGGCGAGGTGCCTTGCCCGTGCGCTCGACAAACTCGGGCTCAAAGCAACCCACATGCTCAAACAGATCGATCCACTTGGCATAGTCGACCACAAATATAAGTGCCCAAGGCGCCTTGGCGATCATGGGCTGGTGATCGCACAGGTCGGCCAGACGGTCCAGCGTAGCCTGCTCGCGAATGCTCACGATGGAATACATCATCATGGCGCCCGCCGACGGCGCGCGACTCGCCGCATGCAAGATCGCCGCCCGCTGCTCGTCGGTCACCGCCACGGGACGTTCATCGTCATCACGCGCGAAGGCACGCGTAGACGAGCGATGCTCCAAGATGTCCAGCACCGCATTGCCCGTAGTCTCGACCGGATAGCCGTATGTATCCACGACCGCAGCTCCGTCGCTGCCCATGTCCGCCTTGCAAACCTGCTCGCTCATCGCCCTACCCTCGCCATTTCTTTAAGAAGCCTTTACGTTTCCGTGTAATTCCCGTCCATTATCGCGCAGGTCGCCGCTACATTGCGCAACACCACCACGCACGCGCGTTATTATGGCTGGTTGTTGTGCGCAGTCATCAAATGCAGCGCATATCTTGGTAACAATCGGGTAAACCCCCGCTTTCGTAGGTTTTAGTTTGTGAGGAGTCTCAGCATGTTCGCTGCCGCCATCTCGCTCGTCGGTCTTGCGGCGACCGTCTACCTTGTCTTGCGCGAGGCCAAGGCCATTCGCGCTCAGTCGGGCACCGTTGCCAAAAGCGCTCTTGGGTGGAGCGTCGCCTTCGGCCTGTTCCAGCTCTTTTTGACCATTTGGGGCGCCATTGGCCTCGTCGCCCAAAACGAGCCGCTCGCCTTTGTGATGCTCATCCTGACCAATGCCATCCTCACCGGCTGCGCTTGGGCCAGCATCGCCCGCGACCGTATCGCCCCGCGCGTCTTTGCGTTTGCCGTGCCCGATGCCCCCGCTCCCACCGGCAAGCTCGCCCGCCTGCGCGGCGCCTTTGTGGGCCGCCCGCTCGTCGCCGCCGTCCTGTGTCTGCTGCTCGCCGGCGTCTTTGCGCTGCTGGGCATGGAGGTCTCATCCAACCACGACTTTACCTGGGTCTACCCCCTGTGCATCCTGCTCGAGTGGGCTATCATCACCGTGCTCATGACCGGCTTGTTCTTCCTATTCCAGCGCCACGGCGCAGCTCCGGCCGTCCTGGCCTTTGCCCTCTTTGTCCTGGGCATTGCCGAGTTCTTCGTCATCACGTTTAAATCCATGCCCATCCAGCCGGGCGACCTTTCGGCCATTTCCACCGCCGCCGCGGTCGCCGGCAACGGCTACACCTTCTCCATCTCGCTGTTCTGCGTGCTGTCCATGGGCTTTACCGCCATCGCCATGCTGCTATGCGAGTACGCCGGCCTGGTGGCACCGCACCGTCAGAAGGGTGCCGCCAACGCCAAGCGCATGCTGCTCATCAACCTGCTCGTGGCGGTGCTGTGCCTGGGCGGCGTGACCGCGCATGTCACGCTTATCGACTACTACAACACCCTCGGCATCACCGTCTACACCTGGCGTCCGCTCGAGAGCTACTGGCGCGAGGGCTATCTGCCTGCCTTTATTAGTGCAGCACAGTCCATCAAGCCGCCCAAACCCGCCGACTACTCCGTCGACGATGCCAAGGCCACGCTCAAAAAGTACGCCAAGGCCTACGACAAGTCCGACGCGGCCAAGAGCGACGAGCGCGCCGCCGCAAAGGAGCAATTCGACAGCGAGAAGCCCACGGTCATCGCCATCATGAACGAGACCTTCTCGGACCTGTCCATCTACCAGAACATGCGCGCCGGCTACGAGGGCCCGCAGTACTTTAAGAACCTGTCCAACTGCCTCAGCCGCGGCAAGCTCTACGTGAGTGCCTACGGCGGCGGCACCGCCAATACCGAGTTTGAGTTTATGACCGGCAACTCCATGGCCAACCTGGGTTCGGGCGTGTACCCCTACACCATCTACAACATGGAAACGACCGGGAACCTGGCAGAGCAGTTCAAGTCGCTCGGATATTCCACCACGGCCATGCACCCCAACCACGCCACCAACTGGAACCGCGAGAACGTCTACAAGGACTTTGGCTTTGACCAGTTCCTGTCCATCAACGATTTCCAGGGTGCCGATACCCTGCGCGGCATGGTGACCGACCAGGCGACCTATGACAAGATTCTTGAGCTGCTCAATCAGAACGCCGATCCGCAGTTTATCTTTGACGTGACCATGCAGAACCACTCGGGCTACGACACGGGCCTGCTGCCGGCAGATAAGCAGATGCACCTGAACATCGACACGACCGATCTGGACGCCAAGACCGTCGAGGACGGCACGCTGTCCGATGTCGACGAGTACGTCTCGTGCATCGAGCAGTCCGACCAGGCGCTGCGCTACTTCCTCAACGCCTTGAGCAGGCTTGACCGCAAGGTGGTCGTGGTGTTCTGGGGCGACCATCAGCCGTTCTTCCCGTCCAAGTTCAACGATAAGTGGTTTACCGACGAGGACGACGCCACGCATCAGGAGCGCTTGTGGCAGACCGACTACATCATCTGGGCCAACTACGACGTTGCCGGTTGCGACCAGACGAGTGAGACCGACGACCTGTCCACCAACTACCTGTCCACCCAGCTCATGCAGCTGATCGGCGCACCGCTGACCGACTACCAGAAGGCGCATATGACGCTGCGCGAGTCGCTGCCCGCCATCAACTCCGTGGGCTACGAGGACGCCAGCCTGCGCTGGGCGCTCTCCTCCAACGTCACCGGTGACGACGCCGCTGCCGCAGCCGCCACCAAGGCGCGCGAGGATTACGCCAAGATGCAGTACTACGAGATGTTCCGCGACGGCAAGAACGTCTATACGGAGCACTTCCAGACCGAGGCCAACGAGACCGACCCCAACCTGGCGCCGGGTACGACCAAGATCAAGTAACGGGGTCGGGGGCCCAAATCGGCGGCAGGCGGAGGCGCGGGAAAGGTCTGCTGCTCAAACAGTCCTGCGCAAGACGGGGGC
>UQJV01000012.1 GCA_900541475.1 uncultured Collinsella sp. | reverse complement strand
ACGCGCATAAAGAAAGCCTCCCATTTCTCATGTCCAAGAAATGGGAGGCAGTTCATCACATCGGACGGGCCGATAACTTGAGATGGGGCGGTCGCGGTGGCGTAAGCTGGGGCGCCGGCGAGCACGCCGGTAAGGAGTGCGGCGGTCAAGCAAGACGGGGAAGAGGTCTTCTCATGGCAGTTTCCTTAGTTCTTAACCAGTGGTCCCTGCTGACGCTGGATTATCGACATAATATGCGAAAACCGCCGCAAAGGTGTCTGCCCCTTTACGGCGGTTTTGACGTTTGTGCAGATAAAACCTGCCAAAATTAACATCCCTTTTTGGCAGGTTTAGCTCAGTAGCATGCGGTCGTTGGCGAGCTCGCCGCCCGAGACCTCCTCGAACTTCTGCAGCAGGTCGGCCACGGTGAGCGATTTCTTCTCATCGCCCGTCACGTCGTAGATTACGTGGCCCTCGTGCATCATGATCAGACGATTGCCCAGACGGATGGCGTCGTTCATGTTGTGCGTGACCATGAGCGTGGTCAGGTGGTTCTCGTCGACAATCTCCTCGGTCAGATTGAGCACCTTAGAGGCCGTCTTGGGGTCGAGGGCCGCGGTGTGCTCGTCGAGCAGCAGCAGGCGCGGCTTGGTGAGCGTTGCCATGAGCAGGGTGAGTGCCTGCCGCTGGCCACCCGAAAGCAGGCCGACCTTGGCGTTGAGGCGCGTGTCCAGACCAAGGTCCAGGCGCTTGAGCAGTTCAACGTACTCGTCCTTCTCGGCCTTGGTGACGCCCCACGAAAGACCGCGACGCTGGCCGCGGCGCTTGGCGAGGGCCAAGTTCTCGGCAATCTGCATGTCGGCTGCGGTGCCGCGCATGGGGTCCTGGAACACGCGGCCCAGGTACTTGGCGCGCTGCGACTCGCTCAGACGCGAGATGTCGGTGCCGTCGAGCTCGATAACGCCCGAATCGAGCGGATATACGCCGGCGATCATGTTGAGCAGCGTGGATTTGCCGGCGCCGTTGCCGCCGATCACGGTTACAAAGTCGCCATCGTTGAGGGTAAGGTCGACGCCGGTAAGAGCGCGCTTCTCGGTGACGGTGCCCTTGTTAAAGGTCTTCTTGACGTGTGAGAGCTTAAGCATCTACTTCATCCCCCTTCGTGTAGGAGCTGCGGAGCTTATAGCGCTCCCAAACCACGGGCACGCACAGGGCCACGGCGACGATTACGGCGGAGAGCAGCTTCATGTCGTTGGCGTCCATGCCCAACTGCAGCACGATGGCGCGGATAAGGAAGTACACTACGGAGCCAAAAACGGCGGAGGCAAGACGGACACTAAACTGCGTGAGACCGCCGGGCAGCAGGCGGCCGAGCACCTCGCCGATAACAATGGCGGCAAGACCGATAACGATGGCACCAGTGCCCATGCCAATGTCGGCATACTTCTGGCTCTGGCAGATGAGCGCGCCCGAAAGGCCAATGAGGGCGTTGGAGAGCACGAGGGCGATCATCTTGGTGGAGTTGGTGTTGACGCCCAGAGCGCGGATCATGTATTCGTTGTTGCCGGTGGCGCGCAGTGCCGAGCCGATCTCGGTGCCAAAGAACCAATACAGGATGGCAACGATAGCCACAGCGAGCAAGATGCCCAGGATGATGGCGACGGTGGACTGCGGCAGGCCCGTCATGTTGCTGACAGACGAGAAGATGGTGCCCTTGGCAAGGATGGGCGTATTGGATTTGCCCATGATGCGCAGGTTGATGGACCACAGGCTGATCTGGGTGAGGATTCCGGCGAGGATCGCGGGAATCTCAAAGACGGTGGTCAAAATGCCCGTGACGGCGCCCGCGATGGCGCCGGCGCACATACCGGCCAGCACGGCGAGCAACGGATCGACGTTGTTATTGACGATGAGCACGGCGCAGACGCAGCCGCCGAGGGCAAAGCTGCCGTCGCAGGTCATATCGGGAATGTCGAGCAGGCGGAACGTGATAAACACGCCAAGCACCATAATGCCCCAGAGGACGCCCTGCGAAACGGCGCCCTGTAATGCAATAAGCATGCTTCATACCTCCTAGGATAGGGTGGACACGTGAGTCACCATGATAGCGGTAACAATGCATAAAAGAGCTGCGGCCGGATGTTTTGTCTCATCTGTAACAAGCAGGGCGAACGCCGGTCTTTGGCGTTCGCCCCTGTGGCTCACATATTGAATAACACGGCAACGGCACGAGTGCGTGCCCTAGACGCGCTACCGCGCATGGCGTTACTCGTCCAGAGCGGAAAGGTCGATGCCCAGAGCCTCGGCCATCTCGTCGTTCTTGACGACGACCAGGTCCTTGCTCGAGAGATGCTTGATCGGCATATCCTCGGGCTTGGCCTCGCCCTTCAAAATCTTGACGGCCATCTCGCCCGCGGTGTAGCCCAGATCCTCGTAGTTGATGGAGAGGGTGAACAGGCCGCCAGCCATGCACATACCCTCCTCGCCGGTCACGTAGGGAAGCTTGTTCTCCTTGCAGATCTGGCCCACCTGCGAGGCGCCCGCGGCGATGGTGTTATCGGTGGGGGAGTACAGCGCGTCGACCTTGCCCACGGCAGATTCGACGACGGACTGGATCTCGTTGGAGCTCGAGACGGTGTAATCGGTGTAGTCCAGGCCCAGCTTGTCGAGTTCCTTCTTGGCGGCCTTGATCTGGACGTCGGAGTTGGACTCGGCGGTGCAGTAGAGCAGGCCGATCTTCTTTACGTCGGGCAGGACCTTCTGCATCATCTCGAGCTGCTCGGCGACCGGGGTGAGGTCGGAGGCGCCAGTGACGTTGGTGCCGGGCTTATCGTTGTCCTGGACCAGGCCCGAGGCGGCGTAGTCGGTGATGGCGCAGCCCACGATGGGGATATCGGCGGTGGCGCCAGCGGCGGCCTGCGCGGCGGGCGTAGCGATGGCATAGATCAGATCGACGCCATCGCCCACGAACTTG
Source organism: uncultured Collinsella sp. (assembly GCA_900541475.1). GTDB lineage: Bacteria > Actinomycetota > Coriobacteriia > Coriobacteriales > Coriobacteriaceae > Collinsella. The sequence goes on along the minus strand of UQJV01000012.1, from coordinate 40,942 downwards.
TCGGCGATGGACTTACACGTGGACTGGTCGTTCTGGGCGTTCTTTTGATCAATCTTGACCTTGAGACCGCTCTTCTTGATAGCCTTGACAAAGCCGTCGTTGGCGGCGTCGAGTGCGGAGTGCTCGGTGAGCTGCAGAACGCCGACGGTGTAGTCGGAACCGGCGGCAGCAGAGCCGGAACCAGAGTTGCCGCCGCATCCGGCGAGCGGAGCGAGCGCGAGCAGGCCAGCAGAGACCAGAAGGCTCCTGCGGCTGATGGTGATGTCCTTCATATCGTTACCCCCCAGTATAGAAATGGCTGGAAACACTGCACTCAAACAAAGTGCAAGTGGAACTATAGTAGCGCGGATGTCCATTTTTACAATAACTTGGCGGGTTTTTTAATACAGAACCGGATGGGCGGTACGGGTAGTTGAATGGACGGCGGAGGTTCTTATGCGGCGGAGGCGTCCTCCTCGTCTAGCGCAGCAAAGAGTTTCTTGCCGTCGAGCAAGCGCGTGCTGACGTTTTTCATGCGGCTGACCTCAACGGTGCGCAGGGTGTCGTCGGCGCCTCGGGTGTCGTAGACCGTTCCCAGCAGATACGAGACGCCATCGCGTTGCCTGATGGCAAAGGGCCGGACCGTCATCCGCACCACCTCGGTTTCGCCGCGTGCCGTGACGCTCGAAATATCAAAGCTCACCGTGGTCCCGTGGTCGATGGCCTGCTCGATGAGCTCGCAGGCGTCGATGCGCTTGACGGGCGTGCGCGTGGCCTTGGTGGATTTGCTGCCGGCACTTGGAGCAGGCTCGGGTGCATCGAGGTAACCGCGAACGTCGGCACTCGCCATGGCGACCAAGTGCTGAGCCATGCTTTTTCGAATGGCGATGGGCGTGGAGCGGTTGCGCATGACCATGCCGTGGAGCCGGATGATTTCCTCGTCGGTGAGCGGACGGGTCAAGAGCCGATACCCCACGCCGCGCTTGTACTCAATTTCGTATCCGGCATGGCGAAGTGCGGAGATGGCGGTGTAGATGCTGCGCCGCGCCGCCGAAATGGGCATGCGGGCGGGGTCGTCGGGATGGGCGAGGCGCCGGATCAACTCATCGGAAAGCATGGCCTTGTCCTCGCCGGTGTTCTCGCTTAATAGTTGCAGGATGCGAACGGCGCGATAGGCTGCCATCGAGGCGGCGCCTCTAGTCGTGGTGTCGTAGGTTTCAACAGCGGTTTCGGTCATGGTGCCCACGTCCTTTCCGTTTTGGGTGGCAACGGTATGGAGCCTAGGACGCGGGGTTTTCCCAGGGGCGCAGGGCGCTCTGGGCGGTCGGTAGTCGTCGGCAAACGGCGGTTCGAGTTTTCAACAGCCCTGCTCAACTGACCAAAAGCTTGCCAAAAGCTTGACGGATGCTGTTGAAAAAAGCGTCTCTCGACCGATGCCGAGAGACGCTTGTGCGATGAGAGTTGGCGTGTGGCGACGCGAGCTAGCGTCCGACGATTAGAAGTCGGCGTTGCCCACGGTGCGCGGGTGCGGCAGGACGTCGCGGATGTTGCCCACGCCCGTCAGGTACATGACCAAGCGCTCAAAGCCCAAGCCGTAGCCGGCGTGCTTGCAGGAGCCATAGCGGCGCAGGTCCAGATAGTACTTGTACTGCTCGGGGGCCATGCCCAGATCCTTAATTCGACCTTCGAGCAGGTCCAGGCGCTCCTCGCGCTGGGAGCCACCGATAATCTCGCCGATGCCCGGCACCAGGCAGTCGGCGGCGGCGACGGTCTTGCCGTCGTCGTTCATGCGCATGTAGAAGGCCTTGATCTCTGCCGGGTAGTCGGTTACGAAGGTCGGGCGCTTAAAGTGCTCCTCGGTCAGGAAGCGCTCGTGCTCGGTCTGCAGGTCGATGCCCCAGCTGACGGGGTAATCAAACTGGTGGCCAGCAGCGACTGCCTGCTCCAGGATCTCGACGGCTTCGGTGTAGGTAACGCGGGCAAAGTCAGAGTTTGCCACGTGGTCCAGACGCTCGATCAGTCCCTTGTCCACAAACTTGTTGAGCATGTTGAGCTCGTCGGGGCAGGTGGCCATAACGTCCTTAAGGACGTACTTGAGCATGGCCTCGGCGTTATCCATGTAGTCGTTCAGATCGGCAAAGGCCATCTCGGGCTCGATCATCCAAAACTCGGCGGCGTGGCGCGTGGTGTTGGAGTTCTCGGCGCGGAAGGTGGGGCCAAAGGTGTACACGTCGCCAAAGGCCATGGCAAAGTTCTCGGCATTGAGCTGGCCGGACACGGTGAGGCTCGCATGCTTGCCAAAGAAGTCCTGGCTCCAGTCGACCTCGCCGGACTCGGTGAGGGGCGGATTTTTGGGGTCGAGCGTGGTCACGCGGAACATCTCGCCGGCACCCTCGCAGTCACTCGTGGTGATGATGGGGGTGTTGACGTAGACAAAGCCCTGCTCCTGGAAGAAGCGGTGGATGGCGGCAGCCGCGACAGAGCGGATGCGGAACACGGCACGGAATAGGTTGGTGCGCGGGCGCAGGTGCTGCTGGGTGCGCAGGAACTCGACGGTTGCGCGCTTCTTCTGCAGCGGGTAATCCGGGGCGCTGACGCCCTCGACCTCGATGGAGGTGGCAGAAAGCTCGAAAGGCTGGGGCGCATCGGGGGTCAGCTTGACGGTGCCGGTGCAGATGAGGGCGGTCGAGACGTTTTGGTGGGCGATCTCGTCGTAGTTGTCGAGCGCCTCGCGGTTCATGACGACCTGCAGGTCGCGGAAGCAGCTGCCGTCGTTGAGCGTAACAAAGCCAAAGTTCTTCATGTCGCGGACGGACTTGACCCAGCCGGCGACGGTGACGGTCTGGCCGCCGAGCGACTCGGCATCGGCGTAGAGCTGCGCGATTTTGGTGCGGTTCACGTATCCTCCCATAACGGTTGAATGATAGTTATCCATACAGTTCGATATTCTAGCAGCTCGGCTCATTTGGGCTATACAGATAAGGCATTGGCGGGATGGTTTTTCAAACGAAAAGCGCCCGCGGCCAAATGGTCGCGGGCGCTTGACGAGGTGCCTTTTGGCTGTGTGGCGCGGGGCCTGGCTACTTGGTCTTGGCAACCAGCAGCGGGTCGCCAAGCTTGACGAGCGGGTTGCCGCCGATAAGCGTTCCAGACTCGCCGACATGGTCGATGCTCTTAAGACGATCGAGCTCGGAGACGATGACGGTCACGATGTCCTCGTGACCGGCGGCCTTGATGGCCTCGCGGTCGAAGCTGATGAGCGGCTGGCCTGCCTTGACCACATCGCCCATCTCGACAAAGCGGGCAAAACCCTTGCCGTTCATTTCCACGGTGCCCAGGCCGACATGGATGAACACGCGCAGGCCGTCTTCGGTAATCATGCCGATGGAGTGGTTGGTGACGGTGGTGGCACCGATGCGGCCGTTGGCGGGCGCATAGATGGTGCCGGTAATGGGCTCGATGCCATAGCCCTGGCCAAGCATGCCCGAGGCGATCGTCTCGTCAGGGACCTCGTCCAGGTTGACGAGCACGCCGTTGACGGGGGCATAGATGACGCCTTCGCGGGTGGCGAAGCTTGCTGCGGGCGGAACGGACGCCTCGCCCGTCGAGGTGAAGGTGGACTTAAACGAATCGAGCAGACCCATAGTTGCCTCCAACTTAAATAGGCGCATATCGCGCGCTTGGTTTGCCGGAAACGTTTCATATATGTTTCGCGGCTTGGTCAACGCCCCCTATTTTACGCTGCTCAGCGATACCTCTGAGCTGGGATTATGTGATATATCAGTTGAAGGGAAACTTATTGCTGGAGTGTTTCTGCGCCACGGGTTCAAGTGGGGTACGCTTGAAGGCGAAAAACAAGGGCGCATAATTTGCGCGAAGGGAGCACATATGATTGTCGAGAACCATGCGCTGTGGGGCGAGGAACCGACCGAGGAATATCCGGCGACGTTTACGTATTTGGGTGCCGAGCCGCTGCCCGATAAGCCGAATGGCCGCCGCCCTGCTGTGATTATCTGCGGCGGAGGTGCGTTTACGCATATCGCTCTGCATGAGCAGGATCCCGTGGCGTTTGCGTTTTTGGATCACGGTTACCAGGCCTTTGTGCTCAACTATGTCACGAGTGACACGGGCGATGTGAGCTTTCCGCACCCGCAGGCAGACCTTGCCAAGATGGTCGCCACGGTGCGCGCCAACGCCGACGAGTGGCATGTCGATCCCAAGCGCGTGTGCGTCGTGGGGTTCTCGGCGGGCGGCATGATCTGCGCTTCGCTGGCAACGCAATGGAAGACTGGTCCCTTCGCGGGCCTGGCAGGGGCGCGTCCGGACGACATTCGTCCCGATGCCGTGGTGCTGGGCTATCCGCTGCTCGACTTTGCCTATGTGCGCGACATGCAGACGCGCGACCCGCGCATCGACCTGCGCGTGCCCAAGACGGGCGGCAAGACGGGGCGCGATCTGCTCAACGACTACCTGTCGATGGTGACGGGTGACGAGGCAACTGACGAGCATCTGGCCGACATCTGCCCCACCACACACGTTTCGCGCCAGATGCCCCCGACCTTTGTGTGGGGCGTGTCCGACGATAAAACGGCGCCGATCGCGCAGGTCTATCCGTTTGCGCAGCGCATGGCCGAGGAAGGCGTCGTATGCGAGATGCACGTCTTTGACCAAGGTGGTCACGGCCTTTCGCTCGGCAACGCCAACACCGCGGTCGACAACGAGGACAAGCAGGTGGCGGTCCGTCCTTGGATTCGCCTAGCCTTCCGCTTCCTGGAGCGCCACGGGTTTTAGTTACGGCGTTTTACCAAACGCCGTAACCACTCGACGCTGCAAGCCCGCCAGGGCGGCAATCTGTCGATTGAACATCGGTGTGTGTTCGCGCTATCATGCGTGGTTAAATGGTTAGCCATGGCAAACGGTTAGCCAAGATAAACAAAATGTAACGCCCTGTGGGCGCCGGGGGAGGAACACGGACGTGAAGCTCGATACACTCGAGATTGGAAAGGACGCCGTTGTCGCATCGGTGACATCCGACGATCAGGCGCTTCGACAGCATATTTTGGACATGGGCCTAACGCCGGGCACCGAAGTCACCATGATGAAGTACGCCCCCATGGGCGACCCGCTCGAGATTCGCCTGCGTGGCTACGAGTTGACGCTGCGCAAGGACGATGCTGCTCGCATCGAGCTCGTGGGCATTCACGACACCGATACGGGTCCGCGCGCTAACGCCGCAATCGGCACGACGGAGCATCCGGCCCTGGGCGAGGGGACGTATTCGCCCCGCGCCGCGAAGACGGCCGTGCCTGAGGGCGCGCCGCTGCATTTTGCCCTCGCCGGCAACCAAAACTGCGGTAAGACCACGCTGTTCAACCAGCTTACGGGCTCCAACCAGCACGTCGGCAACTTTCCCGGCGTAACGGTCGACCGCAAAGACGGTACCATTCGTAACCACCCCGAGGCGAGCGTTACCGACCTGCCCGGCATTTACTCCCTGTCGCCGTACACAGGCGAAGAGGTCGTGAGCCGTCAGTTCATCCTCGACGAGCGCCCGGACGCCATCATCGACATCATTGACGCCACCAACATCGAGCGTAACCTGTACCTAACATTGCAGCTCATGGAGCTCGACTGCCCCATGGTCATCGCGCTCAACATGATGGACGAGGTGACGGCCAACGGCGGCGCCGTGGACGTCAACCTGCTCGAGAGCCTGCTGGGCGTGCCCGTTGTCCCCATTAGCGCTGCCCGCAACGAGGGTATCGGCGAGCTGGTGGATCATGCCCTGCACGTGGCACGGTTCCACGAACGCCCCGGTCGCCTGGACTTCTGTGCGCCCGATGGTCCAGACGGCGGCGCGCTGCATCGCTGCATTCACGGCATCGCCAACCTTATCGAGGACCATGCCGCGACGGCGCACATTCCCGTGCGTTTTGCGGCGACCAAGCTGGTTGAGGGCGACGAGCTGGTGACCGAGGCACTTCACCTGGATCGCAACGAGCTCGACGCTATCGAGCACATCATTACCCAGATGGAGGGCGAGGCCGGCACCGACCGCCTGTCCGCGCTGGCCGATATGCGCTTTAGCTTTATCGGCGACGTGTGTGGGCGCTGCGTCGTCAAACCGCACGAGAGCCGCGAGCACGTGCGCTCCGTTAAGATCGACCGCATCCTGACGGGTCGCTACACGGCCATTCCGGCGTTCCTGGTGATTATGGGCCTTGTCTTTTGGCTGACGTTTGGCGTGATCGGTGCGGCGTTGCAGGGACTCATGGAGGACGGTATCGCGGTCATCATCGCCTCGGCCGATGCGGGTCTCAAGGCGTTCGGAACCAACGACGTGGTGCGCTCGCTGGCTGTCGACGGCGTGCTCACGGGTGTGGGTAGTGTGCTGACCTTCCTGCCGATTATCGTTGTGCTCTTCTTGTTCCTCTCCATTCTGGAAGACTCCGGCTACATGGCGCGCGTGGCCTTTGTCATGGATAAAGTGCTGCGTCGCTTTGGTCTGTCGGGCCGCAGCTTCGTGCCCATGCTCGTCGGTTTTGGCTGCACCGTGCCGGCTATCATGTCGACCCGTACGCTCCCATCCGAGCACGACCGCAAGATGACGGTCATGCTCACGCCGTTCATGAGCTGTTCGGCCAAGTTGCCGGTCTACGGTCTGCTGTGCGGAGCGTTTTTCCCGCAGGCGACAGTTCCCGCCATGGTTTCGCTCTATCTGATCGGCATTGTGGTCGGCTGCATTGCCGCCCTGGTGCTCAACCGCACGGCATTTAAGGGCGACCCGGTGCCGTTTATCATGGAGCTCCCCAATTACCGCCTGCCGAGCGTCAAGACGACGGTGATGCTGGCATGGGATAAGGCCAAGGACTTTATTACCAAGGCCTTTACCATTATCTTTGCCGCTACCGTGGTTATCTGGTTCCTTCAGACGTTCGACATTCGCTTTAATGTGGTCGCCGATCAGTCGCAGAGTCTACTTGCCGGTTTGGGTAGCATTATCGCGCCGGCGCTGGCGCCGCTCGGCTTTGGCGACTGGCGTGCATCCACGGCGCTCGTCACCGGACTTATCGCCAAGGAGAGCGTCATCTCGACCCTCACGGTGCTTTTGGGTGCAACGTCGCCCGCGGCACTGTCGACCATGTTTTCGCCGTTCACCGCCTACGTGTTCTTGGTCTTTACGCTGCTGTACCCGCCTTGCGTGGCGGCAATCGGCGCCGTCAAGAGTGAGCTGGGCGCGCGCTACGCCGTTGCCGTGTTCGCGTTTCAGGTGGCAGTCGCCTGGATCGTGGCGTTTGTCGTGCATTCGGCGGGCATATTGCTGGGGCTGGCTTAGTTATTTATTGACGGCGCAACCTCTGTGTATCGAATTGTTTTCGGTTCCGTGTCCGTTACTGACGGATGCGGGGCCGTTGCTATATAATCGCCTCCGCTCAAAACGATTGGAGACGTTATATATGACTCAGGCAAGGCAAGACGGCATCACGCTCAAGCAGTGGCTCCCGCTCATCGGACTCACCTGCTGCGCCTTCGTGTTCAACACGTCGGAGTTTATGCCCATCGGTCTTTTGACTGACATCGCCGCGTCGTTCTCGCTCACCGAGTCCCAAGCCGGCATCATGATCTCGGTCTATGCCTGGGGCGTCATGCTGCTGTCGCTGCCGCTCATGGTGTTCGCTTCGCGCTTTGAGTTCAAGCGGATGTTGCTGGGCGTGCTGGCCGTGTTTTCGCTGGGCCAGTTTCTGTCCGCTGTGGCGCCGACTTATCCCGTCCTGGTCTGTGCGCGCCTGGTGGTCGCTTGCGCACATGCCGTGTTCTGGTCGGTCGCTTCGATTATGGCCTCGCGCCTGGTCGACACTCGCCACGGGGCGCTCGCCATCAGCATGATCGCTACGGGCTCGTCCATCGCGCAGATCTTTGGTCTGCCCCTCGGTCGCGCTATTGGCTTGGCCGTGGGCTGGCGCATGACGTTTGCCGTGGTCGGGGTCCTCTCGGCCATCGCGGTCGTCTACCAGGCGACCGTGTTCCCGGCCATGCCGGCGGGCGAGCGCTTTACCGTCAAACAGTTGCCCGAGCTGCTCAAGAACCCGCTCCTGATCGCGCTCTACGCGGTCACGGTTTTTATGGCGACCGGCTACTACGCGGGTTACAGCTATATCGAGCCCTTCCTGGCACAGGTCGCGCACGTCGACGCGGGCGCCATCACTATGACGCTGACGGCGTTCGGCTGCTCTGGTCTGCTCGGAAGCTGGCTGTTTGGCCGCCTGTTCGATGGGCATCGCTTCCCGTTCCTTGCAATTACGCTCTCCGGCGTGCCGGCGGCCCTGCTGCTCATGGGTCCGGCCGCATCGTCGCTCGCGGCAGTGCTTGCCGTCTGCGCGCTGTGGGGCTGCTGCGCCACGGCCTTTAACGTGGCGTTCCAGGCCGAGCTCATCAAGAACACGCCGGCGGATTCGTCGGCTGTCGCCATGTCGATCTTCTCGGGCCTGTTCAATCTGGGTATCGGCACGGGCACCGCAATCGGCGGCGCCGTGGTGTCGGGCCCGGGCATCGCTTGGATCGGCTACGCGGGCGGCACGATCGCCGTCGTGGGCGTCATCCTCGCCATTACCGTACTGTTCCCGGCCATACGCCGCGCAAAGCCCGTCGCCTAGCCACATCCCCTCATCAGTTGCGGTGGAATAGTTCTTGTTTAAGGCCTCTGAAGACCCAAGCAGGAACTATTCCACCGCAACTTATTTTGGGGAAGAGGATACAAGCTGGGCATACAATGGGTGGCGTTGCGTGAAGGATTTCTGGGAGGCTGTTATGTGGGCATACGAGACGACGTTCTATCAGATCTATCCGCTGGGCTTTTGCGGAGCTCCGCACGAGAATGCCGCGCCCGTTGCCGAGGACGAGCTCGCCCAGGTTGCCAACGCCGCGCCCAATCCCGACGCTCCCATCATGAAGATCGCCCAATGGGCCGACTACCTGCAGGAACTCGGCGTTGGCGCCGTGCTCATCAACCCGCCGCTCGAGTCCGATAGCCACGGCTACGACACGCGCAGCCTGCGCCATATTGACCGCCGCCTGGGTAGGGATGCCGACTTTGCCGCCGTGTGTGAGACGCTGCATGCCCACGGCATCCGTGTGGTGCTCGATGCCGTCTTCAACCACGTCGGTCGCGGCTTTTGGGCCTTCCGTGATGTGCAGGAGCGCAAGTGGGATTCGCCGTACAAGGACTGGTTCCACATCAGCTTCGACGGTGACTCGTGCTACGGCGACGGCTTTTGGTACGAGGGCTGGGAGGGCCATTTTGAGCTTGTGAAGCTCAACCTGCAAAACCCCGCTGTGGTTGATTACCTGCTTGAGTCCGTGCGTCACTGGGCCGAGGTCTTTGGCATCGACGGCCTGCGCCTGGACGTCGCCTATATGCTCGACCGCGACTTCATGCGCTGCCTGCACGCCTTTACCCGTGAGCTCAAGTCCGACTTTGTGCTGATTGGTGAGACGCTCCACGGCGACTACAACCAGATCGTCAACGACGAGATGCTCGACTCCTGCACCAACTACGAGTGCTACAAGGGCCTGTACTCCAGCTTTAACTCGGTCAACATGTTCGAGATCGCCCACTCGTTGCACCGTCAGTTTGGCGGCGACCCGTGGTGCATCTACCGCGGCAAACACCTGCTGTCTTTTGTCGACAACCACGATGTGCCGCGCCTGGCGAGCATCCTGACGGACAAGTCCTGCCTGCGCCCCGCCTATGGCATGCTGTTTGGCATGCCGGGCATTCCGTGCGTCTACTATGGCAGCGAGTGGGGGATTCCTGGCGAAAAGGGCGGCCCCGATGGCGATTGGGCGCTGCGACCTGCGCTCGATGAGCCTGCGCCCAACGAGCTGACGGCCTTCATCAAGCAGCTCGCGCACCTGCGCTCGACAGACAGGGCGGCGGCCCGCGCCCTCAACTACGGTGCCTATCGCAACGTGATGATCCAGAACAAGCAGCTGCTGTTCGAGCGCGCCTGTGACGGCGCGACGGTGCTCGTGGCGGTGAACGCCGTGGGCGAGCCTTACACCTTTGGCGCCGGCGAGCTCAACGGCTCCTTTGTCGATCTGCTTGCCGACGACGCGCTCGCGGTCGAGCTGACGGGCACCCTCGAGCTTGCGCCCTACGAGGTGCGCTATCTGTTGAGGGCCTAGATCATGGCGGCGTCCGACGAGGGCTATCAACATATTGAGCATGGGTTTGAGCCCGTGTTCGACCAGCACTCGCGCGTTTTGGTGCTCGGGTCGTTTCCCTCGGTGCTTTCGCGCGCCAATGCTTTCTACTATGGCAATCCGCAGAATCGCTTTTGGCGCGTGATGGCCGCGTGCCTCGGTGTGCCTGTGCCGCCCAACGAGGGCGATCCTTTGGCAAGCGGTGAACACGCGGCGCTCGATGCCTCCATTGCCGTCAAGCGATCTATGCTGCTTTACGGCGGCGTAGCCCTATGGGATGTGATTGAGAGCTGCGACATTAAGGGCTCGAGTGACGCGAGCATTCGCAACGTTGTGCCGGCACATATCGAGCGCATTACCGGTGCAGCCCCCATTGAGCAGGTGATATGCAACGGTGGCACAGCTGGCCGGCTCTACAGGCGCTATCTACAAGAACGCACCGGGCTGCCCGCCATCGTTCTGCCGTCGACAAGTCCCGCCAATGCGGCATGGCGCCTGGAACGCCTTGTCGAGCGCTGGCGCGATGCCGTTGATTGGGGCGCTCTGTAATTTAGATATCTGATTGGGCGCGGGTGCCGAGGCGTTTGATGATGACGCGCCAGATTGGTGCGGGCACGGCGGGCCTGGCACGCACCATGCCGTCGGCATCGACACTACCGGCATTGCCACCGCCAAGCAGCTGCGCATGCTCGATGGAGCAGCCCATGCGCACAGCGCCTACAAGCTTATCCATCGCTTCCGAAAATGGTCGGCGCAAGACGCCCATGCGTGGGGAATGGCGAAGCGCCGCGATGCCGCTGCCGGCACAGATGACAACGCCGTCGCACCATGGCAGGTCACGTAGAATGCATGCCCGGTACAGGCGGTCGAGGACTTCGTCCGCCTGCTTGTTGTTTTTGGACGCGGCCTGGACGACGACATAGATGCATGTCTCTGTATTCCCAAGGCGATCGAGTATCTGCTCGATAGCTATCATAGCCTCATCATCAAATGCATCGTCAACAGCGAGCACTATGCCATCGACTGCACCGGCATCATTTGCCTTCAAGTTGACTGGGCGGGGGAGTACGGTGCCAGAAAGCTGGGCATAGGCGGCGATGGCATCCTGGAGGTCCCAGAGCAAAAACTCAAGATCGGCGCTCTCGGGAATACTGACAAACGCGATGTTATGCAGCGTTTTTGGTATATCGCCGCGTGCGGTCGTCTCCATGCCGCCTCCTTTCCGGTTGGTTTCCGTTTAGGTTACACCGTCTGGCGGCGTCTTGCCGCGCTATCCTAGTGCAACCCTTACGAAAGGAACGCCATGCGTCTGCCCATGAATACCTCGCTTGCCACGCTCAAGCCCTCCGGCATCCGTCGGATCAATGCGCTCGCCGCCCAGCATCCGGGGTGCATCGCGCTTGCGCTTGGCGAGCCTGATTTTCCCACGCCCGATGTGATTAGCGCCGAGGTGACCGCCGCGCTGGGCCGCGGCGACACGCACTATCCGCCCAACAACGGTCGCCCCGCCCTGCGCGAGGCGCTGTCTGCCTACATGGGGGACGCGGGCCTTACGTTTTCGGCCGACGAGGTCATCCTGACCGACGGAGCGACCGAGGCCCTGTCGGCAACATTTATGGCTATGCTCAACCCCGGCGACGAGGTCATTATCCCAACGCCGGCCTTTGGCCTGTACGAGAGCATCGTCGTGGCCAATCATGCCAAAGCGGTCTTTTTGGATACAGAGCCTGCACAATTCCAGATTGACGAAGACGCACTTCGTGATTGCGTGACACCGGCGACTAAGGCCATCGTCATCTGCTCGCCCAACAATCCCACGGGTTGCATCCTCGACGCGGCGTCGCTCGACGCCGTGGCGCGCGTGGCAGACCAGGCGGGCATCTACGTAATCTGCGACGACGTATATAACCGCCTGGTCTACGTGGACGGCTACGAGCGATTTGCCCAGCGTCACCCGGAGCTTCGCGATCAGACGGTAGTTATCGAGAGCTTCTCCAAGCCCTGGGCCATGACCGGCTGGCGCTTAGGTTGGCTCGCAGCCGCAGCCCCCGTCATCGCCGAGATCGCAAAAGCTCACCAATACCTAGTATCGAGCGCCGTCTCCTTCGAGATGGACGCCGCAGCCCGAGCCCTGACCGTCGACCCAGTCCCCATGCTCAAAGTCTACCGAGCCCGCCGCGAACGCGTGCTCGCAGCCTTAAGCGCCATGGGCCTCGACGTAGTGGAACCGGCGGGCGCCTTCTACGCTTTCCCGAGCATCAAACAATTCGGCCTAACAAGCGAAGACTTCTGCATCAAAGTCATCAAAGAAGCCAATGTAGCCCTAGTTCCCGGAGACTGCTTCGGAACCGAAGGCCACATCCGCTTAAGCTACTGCGTTTCCGACCAAGATCTGGACGAAGGCCTAAATCGCCTGTCCACCTTCATTTCGACCTTATAGCCCAGCGGGACGCAACACATCAGCCCACCGACATAAGGATTATGCGTGGGGCGCGCCGGCCAACGGACACGAGGATTCGCAGTAAAGTTACCGTAGCTCCGGCCGGAGCGTATGCAGGGTTTGTGTGCGAATCCTCGCGCCCGTTGACCGACGCCGGGGTCCCCGCCATAATACTATCGGTTCACGCACGAATCCGCTGCCAGAGACAGCCGGTGCAAACGGGCATCGCCCGCGAGCTTAATGGGATATCCCGCCAGCCGAGGTGGTCGAGTAGATATGTCTTCTCGCCCCCGTCGCTCATGCAGCGCGGGGGCTTTCTTTTTGGACATGCCCCCGTCACGTCCTTGTGGCGGACCGTGCCCGGAAAGAATTCGAGGAGGTGTAATTCATGCCCCAGCAGTACAAAATCGACAAGGTTGCAGAGATCGAGTCCCGTATCGCCGAGAACGCCGGTCTGTTCGTCGTCAACTACAACGGTCTGACGGTTAAGCAGGCTCAGGAGCTGCGTCATCAGCTTCGCGAGTGCGGCGCCGAGATGAAGGTCTACAAGAACAACCTGGTCAAGATCGCTCTCAAGAACCAGGAGCAGCCCGAGCTCGACGAGATCCTCGCCGGCCCCGTCGCTTATGTGTTCTACGAGTCCGAGCCGGTCGAGGCCGCTAAGGCCCTTAAGGACTTCTCTGCTAAGTCCAAGGGCGTCCTTGAGATCAAGGGCGGTATCTCCGACGGCAAGGCCGTTTCCGCTGATGATGTTAAGGCTATCGCCGAGCTGCCCACCAAGGATCAGCTTCTCGGCCAGATCGCCGGTCTCATCTCCGGTTTCGCTCGCGACATCGCTGTCTGCGTCAACGGCGTTTCCTCTGGTCTCGCTCGTTCGATCCAGCAGGTCTCCGAGCAGAAGGCAGCCTAGTCGCTGTTTTCACCCGCGGCGGCAACGCCGCACCCCTGGCGCATTCGCGCCGTGTTTTAACTGATCTCCGTGCACAGACACGGAAACCGAAAGGACTTAGAAATGGCTAAGCTTACCACCGATGAGATCATCGATGCTCTTAAGGAAATGACCCTTCTCGAGGCTTCCGAGCTCGTTAAGGCTATCGAGGACACCTTCGGCGTTTCCGCCGCCGCTCCTGCCGCCGTTGTCGCCGCTCCCGCTGCTGGCGCTGCTGAGGCCGAGGAGAAGACCGAGTTTGACGTCGTGCTCGAGGGCTTCGGCGACAACAAGATCCAGGTCATCAAGGCCGTCCGTGAGCTCACCAACCTTGGCCTGAAGGAGGCCAAGGAGGTCGTCGAGGGCGCTCCCAAGGCTGTTCTCGAGGGTGCCAAGAAGGAGGACGCCGAGGCTGCCAAGGAGAAGCTCGAGGCTGCTGGCGCTGCTGTCACCCTCAAGTAATCAGGCTTTCTCGCCAGATTTCTTTGCAGACGGGGTTCGCATTGCGAGCCCCGTCTTTTTTGTTATGACCACTCTATTTTGCTGGCTCGGCATGCAAATTGCTGTCGTTTGCGGTGCTTTGGGGTCGCTACCGTTGGGCGATAAAATTGCACCATTCAAGCAATAATTTGCGTTGACCTGCTGAAGAATGGCGCTTGCCTGCATTAACGTTAATTAACAGCGGTAAGATAATCCGGTATCGCAATTTGGTCTGCGGCCGGTGAGCCGCATGCACGGGCGCTATTTGCGCCTGCGAAAGGATCCCTGAATACTATGAAGGCAATCATCCCCGCCGCCGGTCTTGGCACGCGTTTTCTGCCTGGCACCAAGTGCACGCCCAAAGAGATGCTGCCGGTGCTCGACAAGCCGGTCATCCAGTACGTCGTTGAGGAGGCACTCGACCCCGAGGAGGTCGACGATGCCATTATCGTCACCTCTCCCGGCAAGCCTGAGCTGCTGAGCTATTTCCAGCCTGATCGCTCGCTCGAGAACCTGCTTCGCGAGCGCGGCAAGGATGCTTATGCCGACGCCGTCGCCCATGCGGGTGGTATGCCGGTCGACTTCCGTTATCAGTACGAGCCCAAGGGCCTTGGTCACGCCATCCGCTCTGCCGCCGACGCTGTGGCAGGGGAGAACTTCCTGGTTCTTCTGGGCGATTACGTTGTGCCCAACCGTGACATCTGCGACAAGATGCTTGCCGTCTCTAAGGAGCATGGTGGCGCTTCTGTTATCGCCGTTGCCGCGTGCGCTCCCGAGGAGGTCAGCCGCTACGGCGTTATCGCCGGCGATCGCGTGGGCTCTCTCGAGGGCTTCGAGAATGCTGCCGATGCCGAGCCCGGTGCCGTTTGGCGCATCGGCGGTCTGGTCGAGAAGCCCGCTCCCGAGGCGGCTCCGTCCAACCTGTACATCGTCGGTCGCTACCTGCTGAGCCCGCTGGTCATGGACCTGCTGGCCGACCAGCAGGCCGGTAAGGGCGGCGAGATCCAGCTGACCGACGCTATGGCCCGTTCGCTCGATCGCGAGGCCATGTACGCTGTCGTCATCGACCCGCTGTCGGGCTACGACACCGGTACCCCGTCTGGCTGGATGGCCACCAACGCTCTTATGGCTGCAAGCGATCCTCGCTTTGCAAGCGCCTTCTGGGACGCCATCGACGAGCGCGGCGGCTTGATGCGCAAGTAAGCCTTCGGGCATCGACATTTACGGGTGCGGACTTCGGTCTGCGCCCGTTTTTTATAAGAGCTGCGATTGTTGGCTCTCTGTTCACAGAAAATATATGAACAGATGTTCGATACACATGCATCTACCTGCGTGTTTTCTGTCGAAAAACTTTGCTACTCCAAAAACTCAATCGCGTCAAGGCTTTTCTTGCTCAACGGTCGGTACCTGATAAACTATTAGGTTGCGATAACTGGCGAAGCTATGCCTCGCCAACCCACCGAGCATTTCCGTGAAGGAGGAAAAACCTGGTGACCTACGCATACACTGCCACTGAGCGCAAGCGCGTCAGCTTCGGGAAAATCCCGGAGGCCATGGAGCTCCCCAACCTTATCTCTGTTCAAAGGGAATCCTTTGAGCGTTTTAAGGACGAGGGCCTTCGTGAGGCGTTCAAGGAATCCAGCCCAATCCAGAGCCAGAACCATGTTCTCGAGGTTACCTTCGGCGAGCATCAGTTCGGCGACCCCGCGCACACCGTCGAGGAGTGCCGCGAGAAGGATATGACCTATCAGGCTCCGCTTCTGACCGACGTCCGTCTTACCAACAAGGAGACCGGCGAGATCAAGGAGCAGCTCGTCTTCATGGGTGACTTCCCCATGATGACGGATCAGGGCACCTTCATCATCAACGGTACTGAGCGTATCGTCGTCTCGCAGCTCGTCCGCTCCCCGGGCGTGTACTACAGCTCCGAGATGGATTCGGGCAAGCAGATCTACAAGGCCCAGATCATCCCGTCCCGCGGTGCCTGGCTCGAGTTTGAGGTCGACAAGCGCGACCAACTCATGGTCTCCATCGACCGTAAGCGCAAGCAGAGCGCCACGATGTTTCTGCGCGCCCTTGGCATCGCCGTCACCAACGACGACATCATCGAGCTGCTCGGCAACTCCGATGTGATCAAGCGCACCCTGGAGCGCGATACCGCCCTCACCCGCGAGGATGCCCTCATCGAGATCTACCGTCGCCTGCGCCCGGGCGAGCCTCCCACCGTGGATGCTTCCCGCAGCCTGCTCGAGGGCCTGCTCTTCAACCCGCAGCGCTACGATCTGGCCCGCGTCGGTCGTTACAAGGTCAACAAGAAGCTTAACCTCACCACCGAGGAAGAGGTCACGGTGCTCACCGACGAGGATATCGTCGCTACGCTGCGCTACCTGCTGTCCCTCGCTGCTGGCGAGCAGGGCTTCAAGGTCGACGACATCGACCACTTTGGCAACCGCCGCATCCGTACCGTCGGCGAGCTCGTCGCCAACCAGTTCCGTATCGGCATGAGCCGTATGGAGCGCGTCGTCCGTGAGCGCATGAGCTCCCAGGACATCGATGAGATCACCCCGCAGTCGCTCATCAACATCCGCCCGATCGTGGCCTCCATCAAGGAGTTCTTCGGTTCCTCGCAGCTCTCGCAGTTCATGGACCAGGCGAACCCCCTGACCGGTCTGACCCACAAGCGCCGTCTGTCCGCACTCGGCCCTGGCGGTCTTGCCGGCCACAAGTCGGGTTCCAGCCGCCGCACTAACGTGCCGACGGCCGTCCGCGACGTTCACAACTCGCACTACAGCCGCATGTGCCCGATCGAGACCCCCGAAGGCCCCAACATCGGCCTGATCGGCTCGCTCGCCCTCTACGCCCGCGTCAACGAGTACGGCTTCATCGAGGCTCCGTTCCGTCGCGTCGAGAACGGCGTTGCCACCGACCAGATCGACTGGATGACCGCTGACGAGGAAGAGAAGCACGTCATCGCGCCGGCCAACACGCCGCTCGATCCCAAGACCAACGAGTTCATCACGACCGATGCCGAGGGCAAGATTGTCCGTCCGCACACCGTGATCGCCCGTACCCGCGACTTCGACGGCTCCTTCGGCGCTCCCGCCGACGTGCCTGTCGAGGACGTCGACTACATGGACGTCTCGCCGCGTCAGATGCTCTCCGTCGCAGCCACGCTGATTCCGTTCCTCGAGCACGACGACGCCAAGCGTACGCTCATGGGCGCCAACATGCAGCGTCAGGCCGTGCCGCTGGTTCACCCTGCCGCTCCCTATGTCGGTACCGGCATGGAGCGTCGCGCCGCCCTGGACTCTGGCGAGGTCACCCTGGCCAAGAACGCCGGCGAGGTCATCTTTGCCGACGCTTCCAAGATTATCGTCAAGCATGCCGGTGGCATGGACGAGTATCACCTGGCCAAGTACCAGCGCTCCAACCAGTCCACTTGCATCAACCACCGTCCGCTCGTGCGTGTCGGTGACACCGTTGAGCAGGGCGAGCCTCTGGCCGATGGTCCTTCGACCGATCATGGCGAGCTCGCACTGGGCCAGAACCTCACCGTGGCATACATGCCGTGGGAAGGCTTCAACTACGAGGACGGTATCGTCGTGTCCGAGCGCCTGGTGGCCGAGGACCTGCTGACGACCATCAATATCACCCGTCACGAGATCGACGCCCGCGACACCAAGCTCGGCCCCGAGGAGATCACTCGCGAGATCCCGAACCTCTCCGAGGATATGCTTGCCAACCTCGACGAGGACGGCATCATCCGCATCGGCGCCGAGGTCGGTCCTGGCGACATCCTGGTCGGCAAGGTCACGCCTAAGGGCGAGAGCGCTCTGACCGCCGAGGAGCGCCTGCTGCGCGCCATCTTCGGTGCCAAGGCTCACGACGTTCGCGACACTTCCCTTAAGATGCCTCACGGCGCTTACGGCCGCGTTATCGACGTCGTCCGCTTTAGCCGCGAGAACGGCGACGATCTGGCCCCCGGCGTTAACGAGCAGGTACGCGTCTACGTCGCCCAGCGTCGTAAGATCCAGCAGGGCGATAAGATCGCCGGTCGCCACGGCAACAAGGGTGTTATCTGTAACGTTCTGCCGGTCGAGGACATGCCCTACATGGCTGACGGTACCCCGATCGACGTTATCCTCAACCCGCTGGGCGTTCCTTCGCGTATGAACGTCGGCCAGTTGCTCGAGTGCCACCTTGGCTGGGCTGCTGCCTGCGGTTGGGATACCGAGGATGCCGACTCCGACAAGTATGTCCCCGGTCCGTTCTTCACCGCGACGCCCGTCTTCGACGGCGCCAAGGAGGACGAGATCGCCGAGGTCATCCGTCGCGCCAACAAGAACATGCTCAACAAGGCCACCGCTGCCTTTGGCGATCACATGCGCCCCGAGTTTGTCACCCAGCTTGACGAGCGCGGCAAGACCCGTCTGTTCGACGGCCGCACCGGCGAGGAGTTCCGCGAGCCCATTACCGTGGGCACGTCCTACATCCTCAAGCTCGGTCACATGGTCGACGACAAGATCCACGCCCGTTCGACCGGCCCTTACAGCCTGGTTACCCAGCAGCCTCTGGGCGGCAAGGCTCAGTTCGGCGGCCAGCGCTTCGGCGAGATGGAAGTTTGGGCACTGTACGCTTACGGTGCTTCCAACGTCCTGCAGGAGATCCTGACCGTCAAGTCCGACGATACCGTGGGCCGCGTCAAGACCTACGAGTCCATCGTCAAGGGCGAGAACGTTCCTGTTCCGGGTATCCCCGAGTCCTTCAAGGTTCTCGTCAAGGAGATTCGCTCCCTCGCGCTGGACATCGAGCCCATGCACGATGCCGACGAGGACGCCTCCGCCCCTGTGACCGCCGAGGAGACCTCTGCTCTCGACGACCTGGCTGCGCTCGCCGGCGTTGACGCCGACGTCGAGGCCCGGGATGCCGAGACCGCCGAGGCACCCGAGGCTGTCGCCGCCACGACCACTGATAAGGAGTAGTTGACTGTGGCAGATTTCGAAGCTACTGATTTTGACTCGGTAAAGATCTCCCTTGCCTCCGCCGACCAGATCCGTTCCTGGTCGCACGGTGAGGTCAAGAAGCCGGAGACCATTAATTACCGTACCCTCAAGCCTGAGAAGGACGGCCTGTTCTGCGAGAAGATCTTCGGTCCCGCCAAGGACTGGGAGTGCTCCTGCGGCAAGTACAAGGGCATCCGCTTTAAGGGCATCGTCTGCGAGCGCTGCGGCGTCGAGGTCACCTCGGCCAAGGTGCGTCGCGACCGCATGGGTCACATCGAGCTCGCCGCTCCCGTGTCCCACATCTGGTACTTCAAGAGCCCCACGAGCTTCCCGATGAGCCGTATGCTCGACATCAAGTCCAAGGACCTCGAGAAGGTTCTGTACTTTGCCAGCTACATCATCACCGAGGTCGACTACGAGGCTCGCGAGGCCGACGCTGACGACCTGCGCGAGGAGCTCGCCGCCGATCTGGAAGAGATCGATGCCGAGTGCGCCCGCCAGATCGAGTCCCTCAAGGAGCAGGGCAACCCCGAGAACTTTGACGAGTTCTCCGACGAGGAGCCGCTGACCCCCGAGGAGATCGCCTCTGGCATCGTCGACATCGAGGAAGAGTGCAAGGACGAGAAGCAGCTCCGCACGGACGCCTTCAACGCCTTCATGAAGCTCACCGAGCGCGACCTCATCTCCGATGAGCCGCTGTTCCGCGAGATGACCCGTTACTACTCCATGTACTTCAAGGGTGGTATGGGTGCCGAGGCCGTTCGCGACCTGCTCGCTGCCATCGACCTCCCCTCCGAGGCCGAGAAGCTCAAGGCCATCATCGCCGACGAGGACTCCCAGAAGCAGAAGCGCGAGAAGGCCGTCAAGCGCCTCGAGGTCGTTGACGCCTTCCTGAAGGGCGGCAACAGCCCCGCGAACATGATCCTGGACGTCATCCCGGTCATTCCGCCCGATCTGCGCCCGATGGTTCAGCTCGACGGCGGCCGCTTCGCCGCGTCCGACCTCAACGACCTGTATCGTCGCGTGATCAACCGTAACAACCGACTCAAGCGCCTGCTCGACCTGGACGCCCCCGCGATCATCGTGAACAACGAGAAGCGCATGCTCCAGGAGTCCGTGGACGCCCTGTTCGACAACGGCCGTCGTGGTCGCCCGGTCTCTGGCCGTGGCGGTCGCCCGCTCAAGTCGCTCGCCGAGGCCCTCAAGGGCAAGCAGGGTCGTTTCCGTCAGAACCTGCTGGGCAAGCGTGTCGACTACTCCGGCCGTTCGGTCATCGTTACCGACCCCAAGCTGCTGCTGCACCAGTGCGGTCTGCCCAAGACCATGGCGCTGGAGCTCTTCAAGCCCTTCGTCATGAAGCGCCTGGTCGAGCTTGGCAAGGTCGAGAACATCAAGGGCGCCAAGCGCGCTATCGACCGCGGTGCCACCTTTGTGTGGGATATCCTCGAAGAGGTCATCGACGGCCGCGTCGTGCTGCTCAACCGTGCACCGACCCTGCACCGTCTGTCCATCCAGGCCTTTGAGCCGGTGCTGGTCGAGGGCAAGGCTATCCACCTGCACCCGCTGGTCTGCTCGCCCTTCAACGCCGACTTCGACGGCGACCAGATGTCTGTCCACGTGCCGCTGTCCAGCCAGGCTCAGGCCGAGGCTCGCGTGCTCATGCTCTCTGCGAACAACCTGCGCTCGCCGGCATCCGGCAAGCCGGTCAACATCCCCTCGCAGGACATGATCATCGGTGTGTACTACCTCACCCAGGTCCGCGACGGCCTGCCCGGCGAGAACCACGTGTTCGCCAGCTTCGACGACGCGCTGCACGCCTATGACTGCCGCTCCGAGGTCGACATGCAGGCCAAGATCCAGGTCCGCGTGTCCGCCGAGAACGCCAACGTCATCAACGAGGACGGCACCCGTATCTTCCGCGTCAAGAACGGCAAGAACGAGTTTGTCGACTACGACGTCACCGGCAACAAGACCGCGCGCTTTGAGACCTCTATCGGCCGCATCATCTTCAACCGCCAGTGCCTGCCCGAAGACTACGAGTTCATGAACTACAAGATGGTCAAGGGCGATGTGGCCAAGCTGGTTGCCGACTGCTGCGATCGTTACCCCGAGGCCAAGGTCGGCCCGATTCTCGACGCCATCAAGTACTCCGGCTTCCACTACGCTACCCGCGCCGGCCTTACCATCTCGGTGTGGGACGCTCTCATCCCTGCCGAGAAGCAGGAGCTGCTCGACCGCGCCCAGGCCAACGTCGACCAGATCAACGAGTACTTCGAGGAGGGCTTCATCAACGAGACGGAGCGCCACATCGAAGTCGTTAACGAGTGGACCGCTTGTACCGATAAGGTCGCAGCGCTCATGCTCGACATGTTCGACGAGGAGAACCCGCTGTACATGATGGCCGACTCCGGCGCCCGTGGTTCTAAGACCCAGCTGCGTCAGCTCGGCGGCATGCGTGGCCTGATGGCAGACATGTCCGGCGAGACGATCGACCTTCCCATTAAGGCGAACTTCCGCGAGGGCCTGCTGCCGCTCGAGTACTTCATTTCGACCTACGGCGCCCGTAAGGGCCTGGTCGATACCGCATCCCACACCTCGGACTCTGGTTACCTGACCCGTCGTCTGGTCGACGTGGCCCAGGACGTCATCGTCCGTGAGGAGGACTGCGGTACGCATGAGGGCGTTACCTACAACCTCATCATCCCCGGCACCACCGACCTCAACACCGACCTCGTCGGCCGTTGCTTCATTGAGGACGTCGTGGCCCCCGATGGCACCGTGCTCTTTGAGCAGGACGGCTACATCGAGAAGGTCGCCGACATCCAGAAGATGGTCGATGCCGGCCTTAAGAAGGTCAAGCTTCGCGCGCTGCTCACCTGCCGCTCCAAGTACGGCGTGTGCCAGAAGTGCTACGGCTGGGATCTTTCCACCCGTCGTCCGGTCGCCATCGGTACCGCGGTCGGCATTATTGCCGCCCAGTCCATCGGCGAGCCCGGTACGCAGCTTACGATGCGTACCATTCACTCCGGTGGCGTCGCTGGCGTCGACGATATTACGCAGGGTCTGCCTACGGTCAGCCGTATGTTCGATATCGTCGGCAACGTCAACGAGAAGATCCTGGGTCGCGAGGCCGAGCTGGCTCCGTACTCCGGCCACCTCTCGATTAAGCCCGAGAAGTCCGAGTACGTGCTGACGCTCACCGACTCCGAGGACCACACCCGTGTCCTCGACGAGCGTCGCGTCCCCGCTTCGGTGCGCTTTATGCCCGAGATCGAGGACGGCTGTGAGGTTCGCGCCGGCGACCAGATCACCAAGGGCTTCGTCAACTTCCGCAACCTGCGTAAGCTGACCGACATCGAGTCGACGATGCACACCTTCGTCGAGAGCGTTAAGGACGTCTACACCAGCCAGGGCGTCGACCTGAACGACAAGCACATCGAGGTACTCGCACGTCAGATGCTGCGTCGCGTTCAGATCACCAACCCCGGCGACTCCAAGTACCTGCTTGGTCAGTACGTCGATCGCTACGAGTTCGCCGACGAGGTCGAGCGCGTTGCCCGTCTGGGCGGTCAGGCTCCTGTGGCCGAGCCCGTCATCTTGGGTACGCTCAAGGTCGCGTCCAACATCGACTCCTGGCTGTCGAGCGCTTCGTTCATCCGTACCGCTGGCGTCCTTACCGAGGCTGCCATTGAGGGCAAGGTCGATCACCTGCTCGACCTTAAGTCCAACGTCATCGTCGG
The DNA here is from genome assembly GCA_900541475.1 of uncultured Collinsella sp. Taxonomy (GTDB): domain Bacteria; phylum Actinomycetota; class Coriobacteriia; order Coriobacteriales; family Coriobacteriaceae; genus Collinsella. The sequence continues at coordinate 18,169 of UQJV01000012.1, read as the reverse complement.
TAAGAAGATCCCGGCTGGTACCGGCCTCAAGCCGTACGCCAACGCCAAGCTGACGTATCGCACGGCCGACGGCTATGTCGACATTGACGGCCCGGCTTCGCCCAACGCCAAGTCGCTGCCCGAGTGGGCTCCGGTTGAGCTCAAGGACCTGGACGAGCAGCTCCCGCAGCAGCTCGACTGGGCCGGCTACGACGAGTTCGGTGGTGCTGACGGTTCGTTCACCCGCAACGGCCACACCATCTCCGCCGAGAAGGCTCGCCTGTACCTGTTCGACGACCTGGGCGTGTCGCAGCGCTGGACCAACAAGTTCAGCGAGGTCGGCATCGAGACGGTCGGCGACCTGGTTGGCAAGTCCGAGGAGGATCTGCTGCGCATCGATGGCATCGGTGCCAAGGCGATCGAGGAACTCCGTGACGGCCTGGAGGCCCACGACCTGCTCTACATCCTCGAGAACAACGACGACGTTGCCGACGAGGAAGACCTCTCGCAGCTGCTGCAGATGGTCTTTAGCCCCGACGGTCCGGACGATATCCTGCTGGGTACCTCCGCTCCGACGCATCATGCCGACGCCGACGAGGAGCTCCTGGGCGCCCCGATCGACGACAAGAAGGCTCCCGCCAACGGCGCGATCAACGAGGACATGGCGTCCCTCGACGAGCTGCTCAACCAGCTCGTGGACACCGATGACGCCGAAGAGGCCAAGGACAACGACGAGGAGTAATTTCCTAGTACGTTAACCGCCCTTCCAAAGACCCGTTTCCCAGCAGGGAAGCGGGTCTTTTTTGGTGAGAAACGTTGCCCCAACGAGCACGTCGGATTCCCGGACCGGGCGGCCCAGGTTTTAAGTTTGTCGCGAATTCCGCACGCAAAGGAAAGCACTTAATGTGCTTTCCGTCTTGCGCAGGACTGTAGAGCAGCAAACTTAAAACCTGGGCCGCCCGGTCCGGGAATCCGCCCAAGCGCACAGGAGGGGATTCCTTTTGTGTAGGCTTTGCGGAAATGTGGCTATTTAAGGATACGCCCGGCGGCGTGGTCTGTTGACGGCACAGCTAACGGCACGTATCCTATCGAACTGCGTGTTTCGTAGGGGGATGCTGACCCCTCGATTCAAGCCGTTGCACTTTACAGAAAGCTGGAATCATTCGAGAAGGAGTACGCTTTGCCTACTATTAACCAGCTGGTTCGCCAGGGCCGTCGTTCCGTGCCCAAGAAGTCCAAGAACGCTGCTCTGCAGCACAACTCCCAGAAGCGCGGCGTGTGCACCCGTGTCTTCACCACGAGCCCCAAGAAGCCGAACTCGGCTCTTCGTAAGGTTGCCCGTGTTCGCCTCGTCAACGGCATCGAAGTTACTGCTTACATCCCGGGTGAGGGCCACAACCTGCAGGAGCACTCCATCGTGCTCGTCCGCGGCGGTCGTGTCCGTGACCTCCCTGGTGTCCGTTATCACGTCATCCGTGGCGCCTACGACGCTGCTCCGGTCCAGAACCGTATGCAGGCCCGTTCCAAGTACGGTGCTAAGCGCCCCAAGGCCAAATAAGCCAGATAACGTTTTGATACTTTCGCCGTGTGCCGCCTAAGCGCCGCACGGTAGACACTTAAGGAGATTTCACATGCCGCGTCGTGCAGCAGCTAATCGTCGTGAGGTTCAGCCTGACGCCGTTTACAACAACCGCCTGGTGACTCAGCTCATCAACAAGGTCCTTCTTGACGGCAAGAAGGCCACCGCTGAGCGCATCGTTTACACCGCTTTCGAGATCGTTGCCGAGAAGTCCGAGGGTGGCGACGCTCTCGCTACCTTCAAGAAGGCTATGGACAACGTCAAGCCCACGCTCGAGGTTAAGCCCAAGCGTGTCGGTGGCGCTACCTATCAGGTCCCGATGGAGGTCAACTCCCGTCGTTCCACCGCTCTGGGTATCCGCTGGATCGTCAACTTCTCCCGCGCTCGCAAGGAGAAGACCATGGCCGAGCGTCTCGCCAACGAGATCCTCGACGCTTCCAACGGCCTGGGCGCTTCCGTCAAGAAGCGTGAGGACGTCTTCAAGATGGCCGAGGCCAACCGCGCGTTCTCTCACTATCGTTGGTAAGTTAAGGTAAGGAACTAACATGGCTAAGCCTAAGTACAAGCTTTCCGATACCCGTAACATCGGCATCATGGCTCACATCGATGCTGGTAAGACCACCACGACCGAGCGTATTCTTTACTACACCGGTAAGACCCACAAGATCGGTGAGGTCCATGAGGGCGCTGCCACCATGGACTGGATGGTTCAGGAGCAGGAGCGCGGCGTAACCATTACCTCCGCTGCTACCACGTGCTTCTGGAACAAGGACGGTAAGGACTACCGCATCCAGATCATCGATACCCCGGGCCACGTTGACTTCACCGCCGAGGTCGAGCGCTGCCTGCGCGTCCTCGATGGCGCTGTCGCCGTCTTCGACGCCGTTGCCGGCGTTCAGCCCCAGTCTGAGACCGTTTGGCGTCAGGCTTCCACCTTCAACGTCCCCCGCATCGCCTTCATCAACAAGTATGACCGCGTGGGCGCTGACTTCTTCAACGCTATCGAGACCATGAAGGATCGTCTCGACGCTAACGCCGTGGCCGCTCAGGTCCCGATGGGTGCCGAGGACAACTTCTGGGGCGTCATCGACCTGGTTACCATGACTGCATGGGACTTCAAGGCCGACGAGAAGGGCATGACCTACCCCGAGCCGATGGACGAGATCCCGGCTGAGTTTGCTGACATCGCTGCCACCAAGCGCGAGGAGCTCCTCGACGCTGCTGCCAGCTTTGACGACGAGCTCATGGAGAAGATCCTCATGGAGGAGGACTTCACCGTCGAGGAGCTCAAGGCTGCTCTGCGCAAGGGCGTTCTGGCCAACGAGCTCAACCTCGTCTTCGTGGGCTCCGCCTACAAGAACAAGGGCGTTCAGGAGCTGCTCGACGCTGTCGTCGACTACCTGCCCAGCCCGCTCGACGTCGAGGCCGTCACCGGTACCGATCCGGACACCGGCGAGGAGATTCAGCGTCATCCTTCCTTCGACGAGCCCTTCTCCGGCCTGGTCTTCAAGATCATGACCGACCCGTTCGTCGGTAAGCTCACCTACGTCCGCGTTTACTCCGGTCGCGCCGAGTCCGGCTCCTACGTGGTCAACGCTTCCAACGGTCAGCGCGAGCGTCTCGGCCGCATCCTCGAGATGAACGCCGCCGAGCGTATCGACCGTGACGACGCTGCCGCCGGCGACATCGTCGCTTGCGTCGGCTTCAAGAACTCCACCACCGGTGACACCCTGTGCGCCGAGGGCAAGGAGATCGTTCTCGAGAAGATCGAGTTCGCTAAGCCCGTTATCGACGTTGCCATTGAGCCCAAGACCAAGGCCGAGCAGGACAAGATGTCCCTGGCTCTGACCAAGCTCGCCGAGGAGGACCCGACCTTCCAGGTGTCCACCAACCACGAGACCGGCCAGACCATCATCGCCGGCATGGGCGAGCTGCACCTCGAGATCATCGTCGACCGTCTGCTCCGCGAGTTCAAGGTTGACGCTAACGTTGGTAAGCCCCAGGTTGCCTACCGCGAGACCGCTGGTCACGACGTCGAGAAGGCTGAGGGCAAGTTCGTCCGTCAGTCCGGTGGTCGCGGTCAGTACGGCCACGCCGTCATTAAGCTCGAGAAGATGGAGGAGGGCTTCGGCTACGAGTTCGTCAACGCTATCGTCGGCGGCGTCGTGCCCAAGGAGTACATCCCGTCCATCGACAAGGGCATCCAGGAGGCCCTGAACACCGGTGTTATCGCCGGCTTCCCGGTCCTCGACGTTAAGGTCACCCTGTTCGACGGTTCTTACCACGAGGTCGACTCCTCCGAGGCCGCCTTCAAGATCGCCGGTTCCATGGCTATCAAGGACGCCCTCAAGAAGTCCGATCCGCAGCTGCTCGAGCCGATCATGGCTGTCGAGGTCGAGACCCCCGAGCAGTACATGGGCGACGTTATGGGCAACCTCTCCGGTCGCCGCGGCAAGATCGAGGGCATGGAGGATCGCAAGAACAGCAAGCTCATCCGTGCCAAGGTGCCGCTGGGCGAGATGTTCGGTTACGCTACCGACCTTCGCTCCCAGACCCAGGGCCGTGCATCCTACACGATGCAGTTCGACTCTTATGAGCCGGCGCCCAAGTCCATCGTGGACGAGGTCATGAGCAAGAACGCCTAAGTTCGAGCTCCCTGTTACGTAATCCGCGAGAACATCTCTCGCACTCTTTGGAGGTTTAAGTTGGCTACCCAGAAGATCCGCATTCGCCTCAAGGGCTATGATCACGAGGTCGTCGATCAGTCCGCGAAGCTCATCGTTGAGACCGCTCAGAAGACCGGCGCTCGCGTTTCCGGTCCTGTCCCCCTGCCCACCGAGCGCAACCTGTACACGGTTATCCGCTCGCCGCACGTGAACAAGGACTCCCGTGAGCAGTTCGAGATGCGCACCCACAAGCGCCTCATCGACATCCTCGACCCCACCTCGGGCACCGTTGATTCGCTCATGCGTCTCGACCTTCCCGCTGGCGTCGACATCGACATCAAGCTCTAAGCGATATCGCTCATAGCTTACAGAGCCCCGCTACCATTACGGTAGCGGGGCTCTTTTGTTTTGAATGATGGTTTGGACTGCCGGGTATTGCTGCCGAGTAGGTGGCTGCAGCGCCCTATTCGCTCAAAGGGCGCAGCGATGCCTCCTCAAAATGGAAGGATCGTAAGTCGCCTTCCGTCTCGATGCACGCTCGACCATAATCATCAACTGTTCTAAAAATTCCACGTGCCAGCTCATCTCCAGCAGGGGAGCGGGCGATAACGGTTTCCCCAATCCAATTGAGGTGAGCTACATAATCATCGTGGACGGGCGCGAGTGGTCCGGCGTCTTCTTCCATGGCGTTGAGACGCTCTGCCCACGCGTTGACAGCGTTTACGACGGTGTGATAGGCCTCCTTGAGTAACACATCGACGGTGGGAACGTTCTCGTTGAGATCCGAGAGACCGATTGCCGGCAGGCCGCCATCGGGAACCTCCGAGGGCACATAGTTCACATTGACGCCAATGCCGCAGACGGCGAAAGGTTTGCCTTCGTTATCGCGTGCGGCCTCGACCAGAATGCCGCCGAGCTTGCGCCCTCGCGCGACCAGATCGTTGGGCCATTTCAGGTCAATCTCGTTTGCAAGGCCCTGCATTTCGAGCGCCTCGAGCACCGCTAGGCCGCTGACGGCGGCAAGACCAGAGTACTTTGCAGGATTAACGCATGGGCGCAGAACAATCGAAAGCAATAGGTTGCCGGCGGTTGAATCCCACTTGTGGCCGCGCCGGCCGCGTCCTGCTGTCTGAGCCCGGGCGGCAAGTCCTGTGCCGTGCGGCGCTCCCTGTTTTCCTGCTTCGAGCAGGTCATCGTTGGTCGATCCGGTTACGTCGACCACCGTTAAACGAGAATCCATAACAGCTGCTACCTCCTAAGGTAATAAGGCAATCGCGTAATGGTGTCGAAAGATAGACACAATGTGAAGCCTTTGTCGCATTTGAACAATTTAATGTTAACACGTCAACAACGACTGAAATGCGTTATCCTCTCTTGGTCGATGTAAACACGTCAACAACTCAAAGGAGGTTAGTGATGGGTTTCACGATTCTTGGAACAGGCTCGGCGCTTCCTAAGCGCAGTGTTTCCAATGACGAGCTGTCTGAGTTCCTCGATACCTCGGATGAGTGGATTTTTACCCGCACAGGTATCAAGAGCCGCCACGTCTGCTCCACCGAGTCACTTGACGACCTTGCCGTAGCGGCGAGCGAGCGGGCACTCCAGGTGTCCGGAATCGACGCGAGCCAGCTGGATCTGATCGTCTGCTCGACGACAACGGGTGACCATCTCGTTCCCGCCGAGGCATGTGCCGTTGCCGTGCGTCTGGGCGCGACGTGCCCTGCCTTCGATGTCTCGGCGGCCTGCGCCGGCTTCGTATTTGCGCTCGATGTCGCCGAGGGCTATATCGCCCGAGGACGAGCCAGGCATGTGCTTGTCGTTGCTGCCGAGCAGATGACGCGCGCGCTTGACTGGACAGATCGCGCCACGTGCGTGCTCTTTGGTGACGGCGCGGGTGCTGCAGTGATAGAAGCTGGGGGAGACAGCCCCCTTGCCGTCGAGCTTTCGACGGCGCCCGACGTCGAGACGTTGCGCGTTCCCGGTCTGATCGGCAGCTCGCCGTTTAAGGACTCCGCTGATAGTGAGAGCGTGCTGTCCATGAATGGCCGCCGCGTGTTCAAGTTCGGCGTCAACGCCATCTGCGACACGGTCCATAAGCTTGCGAGCGATGCGGGCATTTCGGTCGAAGACATCGATCATTTTGTATTCCATCAGGCTAACGAACGAATCCTGAGTCAGGCGGTCAAGCGTCTCGGCGTGCCAGACGAGCGCGTGGTCCGAACGCTGCGCGAGACCGGCAACATTTCGAGCGCCTGCATTCCCTTTGCGCTTGACCGGCTGGCACGTACCGACGCACTGACTGCGGGCGACACCATCGCCCTCGTTGGATTTGGCGCCGGTCTGGATATAGGTGGCTATCTACTTCGCTGGAAGTAGTCGCACATAGGAAATAAAAACGCCCCTAGGGCACAAACAGAGGAGAACTACCGTGGCAGATCAGAAGACCTTCGAGCGCGTTTGCGACGTTATCCGCGAGACCGCTGGCCTTGACGACGTCGAGATGAAGCCCGAGTCCACGCTCGAGGAGATTGGCCTCGACAGCCTGGGCACCGTCGAGATCCTCGTCGCCGTCGAGGACGAGTTTGGCATTGAGCTCGATACCGAGGAGAACCCCAAGACGGTCGGCGAGTTCGCCGATACGGTCGAGGCGGCATTGGAGAAGTAGAGATGCTCAAGACTCCTCTCTGCGAGCTGCTCGGCATCGAAAAGCCCGTGTTCCAGGGCGGCATGGCCTGGATTGCCGATGCCTCGCTGGCATCGGCCGTGTCCGAGGCCGGCGGGTTGGGAATCATCGCGGCCATGAATGCCGACGCCAACTGGCTGCGCGATCAGATTCACGAGCTGCGCACCAAGACGGATAAGCCCTTTGGTGTGAACGTCATGCTTATGAGCCCGTTTGCCGACCAGGTCGCGCAGGTTGTGATTGACGAGCAGGTGCCGGTCGTCGTGACGGGTGCCGGCAATCCCACCAAGTACATGAAGACATGGAACGACGCCGGCGTCAAGGTCATCCCGGTCGTTGCCTCGGTGGCACTGGCGCGTCTCGTGGCGCGTCGCGGGGCCACCGCCGTGGTTGCCGAAGGCACCGAATCGGGTGGACATATTGGCGAGACATCGACGATGGCGCTCGTTCCGCAGGTTGTCGACGCGGTCGATGTCCCCGTTGTGGCAGCTGGCGGTATCGCCGATGGTCGCGGCGTGGCAGCGGCCTTTATGCTTGGCGCCGCTGGCGTCCAGGTGGGAACACGCTTTCTGGTCGCAAACGAGTGCACCGTATCCGAACAGTACAAAGAGCTGGTGCTCAAGGCAGGAGACACCTCGACGCGCGCGACTGGCCGTTCGACGGGGCATCCGGTGCGTGCGCTTAAGAGCCCCTTCACCAACGCGTATGCCAAGAACGAGGCGGCGGGCGCAAGCCCCGAGGAGCTCGGGGCCATGGGCACGGGCGCGCTTCGTAAAGCCGCAAAGGACGGTAATTACGAAGAGGGTTCGTTTTTGTGCGGACAGGTTGCCGGTATGGTCAACGAACGCCAAAGCGCACGTGAAATCGTTGACGACCTGGTCGATGGTGCCGAGCGCGTTCTGAAGGGTGCGTCCACATGGGTAGCGTAGCGTTTTTGTTCGCCGGCCAGGGTGCCCAACACCCCGCGATGGGCGTCGACCTGATCGAGGCATCGCCGGCGGCTGCCGAGGTGTTCGCCATTGCCGACGAGGTGCGTCCGGGAACCAGCGAGCAGTGCCGGAACGCCTCCAAGGAGGAGCTCTCGCAGACCGAGAACACGCAGCCGTGCGTGTTCGTTCATGACCTGGCAGCGGCTGTCGCCCTGCGTGAGCGCGGCGTGGCGCCTGCCGCCTGTGCGGGATTTTCGCTGGGCGAGGTCGCCGCGCTCACCTTTGCGGGGGCATTCGATACGCGAGCGGGTTTTGAGCTCGTGTGTGAGCGCGCGGCATTGATGGCCGCGGCTGCCGAGCGCCATCCGGGCGGCATGCGCGCCGTCATCAAGCTCGATGCGGCGCAAGTCGAGGACCTGGCAAAACAGGCCGGCGAGGACTGCTGGCCGGTCAACTACAACAGCCCGCAGCAGACGGTTGTGGCCGGAGCGCCCGATGAGTTGCAGACCCTCGACGTCCTGGTAAAAGAGGCTGGCGGCCGCGCCATGAAGGTCGCGGTGTCGGGTGCATTCCATAGCCCCTATATGGCCGAGGCGACTGAGGGGCTGGCAACGTATATCCAAGCCGGCCACGCGCCGTCTCCGCTGCTGATTCCGGTCATGGCAAACATGACGGCGGCGCCCTATCCGGCGGACCCGCGAGCAGTATCGGACGTGCTGGCCAACCAGGTGAGCCATGCCGTGCGCTGGGTCGACACGCTGCATGCTCTGCAGGATCAGGGCATCGACACGTTTATTGAGGTCGGCCCTGGCAAAACGCTGTCGGGCCTGGTCAAGCGTACGCTGAGCGACGTTCACGTGTATTCGTGCGAAACGGCCGAACAGGTCGCAGCTATTGCCGACGAGCTCGCATAGCCCACAGGGCTATAACCCGAAAGGAATGACATGGGCAATTTGAACAACGGCGCGCTCGAGCGCGACGATTCACGTCGTGTGGCGCTGATCACGGGCGGCTCGCGCGGCATCGGTCGCGCTTGTGCCGTGGGCCTGGCGGAGGATGGCTACGATATCGCCGTCGTTTATGCCGGTAGCGTCGACGCGGCGCGCGAGACGTGTGAAGCCTGCGAGGCGTCAGACGCCACGGCGCGCGCATATCAATGTGACGTGGCCGACCCCGATGCCGTCAACACATGCGTGGAGACGGTTCTCAATGACTTTGGCTCCATTTGGGTGCTCGTCAACAACGCCGGCATCACGCGCGACGGCCTGCTCATGCGTATGGGCGACGATGCCTTCGACCGCGTGCTCGATGTCAATCTCAAGGGCACGTTCAATACGACGCGCGCGCTCACCAAGACCTTTATGCGCCAGCGCGGCGGTTGCGTCGTCAACATGAGCTCGGTTGTGGGCCTGATGGGCAATGCCGGGCAGGCCAACTATGCTGCCTCCAAGGCGGGCGTTATCGGCCTGACCAAGGCGGTAGCGCGCGAGCTTGCGCCCCGCGGCGTACGAGTGAACGCGGTCGCCCCCGGGTTTGTCGAGACAGATATGACGGCAAAGCTCTCGGAGAAGGTGCGTGCGGCAACCGAGGAGCAGATTCCCCTTAAGCGCATGGCGCGCCCCGAGGAAGTGGCCGGCGTGGTGCGCTTTTTGGCGAGCGATGCGGCCGCTTGCATTACGGGCGAGGTCGTGCGCGTCGACGGCGGAATGGCGATGTAGAAACCAGGGCCGAACAACGGCTTGGATGAGGAGACCATGATGGAACAGAGAGTTGCAATCACCGGCATCGGTGCCGTATCGCCGCTCGGCAATACCGCGCTTGCCACCTGGGCGGCCATGTGCGCCGGCACGTGCGGTATCGGCCCGATCACGCACTTCGATACCGATGCGTTCGCCGTTAAAGTGGCGGCCGAGGTCAAGGGCTTTGACGGCAACGAGTACTTTGGCAAGCACGACGCCAAGCATCTCGACCCCTGTGTACAGTTTGCGATGGCGGCGTCGGATGAGGCCATGCACGATGCGGGCCTCGATGTTGAGGGCGCGGTCGATCGCGATCGCCTGGGTGTCTATGTGGGCTCGGGCGTGGGCGGCATGCAGACGCTTGTCGACAACGTCCACACGATTGCCGATCGCGGGCCTCGTCGCGCATCGCCCTACATGATTGCGATGATGATTCCCAACATGGCTTCGGGCAACATTGCGATTCGCCATAAGGCAAAGGGCCCGACCCTGCCCGTGGTGACCGCTTGCGCGACTTCTGCCCATGCGGTGGGCGAGGCGTTCCGCGCCATCAAGCACGGCTATGCCGACGCGATCCTCGCGGGCGGCGCCGAGGCCGCCATTATCCCCGATGCCGTTGCGGGCTTTACGTCCTGCCGTGCATTGACCACCAACCCCGATCCCGCGACGGCCTGCCGCCCGTTCGATGCAGACCGCGACGGCTTTGTGATGGGCGAGGGCGCCTGCGTGCTGGTACTCGAGAGCATGGAACATGCACGGGCCCGCGGTGCGCACATTTACGCCGAGGTCGTGGGCTACGGCAACACCGATGACGCCTACCACATCACGAGTCCCGACCCGGATGCGGCAGGTATCGCCCGTGCGATATCGCTGGCAGTGGCCGAGGGCGACGTTAAGCCTTCCGAGGGCCTCTACATCAACGCCCACGGCACCTCGACCAAGCTCAACGATTCGTCCGAGACGGCGGGCATCAAGCGAGCGCTCGGCGAGGATGCAGCGCGCGCCGCGCACGTCTCGTCGACCAAGTCGATGACCGGCCATATGATCGGCGCCACGGGTGCCATCGAGGTCATGGCCTGTGCCATGGCGCTCGAGCAGGGCGTGGTGCCCCCGACCATTAACTACCACACGCCCGATCCCGCCTGCGATCTTGACTACACGCCCAATCGCGCGGTTCGCGCCGACCTTACCTGGGCGCTTTCGACCAACCTGGGCTTTGGCGGGCACAACGCCGCCATCGCGCTGCGTAGATATACGAGGAGCTAGAGCATGGATTCCAAAAGACTTGCCGAGATAGCCGATGTGATGGAGGACCGCGGCCTCACGCGCGTACGCGTTGAGGAGCCCGATGGCACCGCGGTCGAACTCGAGCGCGCGAGCGCCGCGCAGCCGGTTGCCGTGCCCATGCCTATGCCGGGTGCCGTGACTGCTCCGGCGGTGGCTCCTGTCGCCATGCCTGCCGCCGCACCGGAGCCCGCCGCGCAGGCGCCTGCCGCCGCACCGGAGCCCAAGGGCACCGAGGTGACCGCTCCCATGGTCGGCGTTTTCTATGCTGCCCCGGCGCCGGGCGACGAGCCGTTTGTGCACGTGGGCTCCAAGGTCAAGGCCGGGGAGACGCTCTGCATCATCGAGGCCATGAAGGTTCTCAACGAGGTGACGGCAGAGGCGGATGGCGAGGTGCTCGAGATCTGCGTGGCCGACGGCGACCTCGTAGAGTTTGGCAGCTGCCTCATGAGGATCGGATAGGTGATATCCATGAACAAAGAAGAGCTCAAGAAGCTGTTGCCGCATCGCGAGCCGATGCTTTTGCTCGACAAAGCCGAGCTGGTGGGCGACGAGGCCCACGGCAAGATCACGATTACGGGCGACGAGTACTTTTTGCAGGGGCATTTTCCGGGAAACCCGGTGGTCCCCGGCGTGATCCAATGCGAGATGCTCGCCCAGAACTGCTGCGTGCTGCTGATGGGCGATGAGGAGGCGCGCGGCGCGACGCCGTTCTACACGAGTCTGGACAAGGTGCGCTTTAAGCGTCCGGTGCGCCCGGGAGACACGGTGGATCTGGTGTGCTCCATCACGCGTGCGCGCGGGCCGTTCCGCTTTGCGACGGGTACTGCGAGCGTCAACGGTGAGGTTTGCTGCCGCGCCGATATGTCTTTTGCACTCATGCACGAAAGTTAAGGAAGGCTTCATGTTCGACAAAGTGCTCATCGCCAACCGCGGCGAAGTCGCGGTCCGTGTTATCCGCGCGTGCCGCGATATGGGCATCAAGACCGTCGCCGTTTATTCCACGGCCGATGCGGACGCACTGCACGTGCAGCTTGCCGACGAGGCGTATTGCATCGGCGGCCCGCGTCTTGCCGAGAGCTACCTCAACGACGATGCCGTGCTCACCTGTGCCGTAAAGTCGGGAGCTAAGGCAATTCATCCCGGCTATGGCTTTTTCTCCGAGAAGGCGAGCTTTGTGCGCGACTGCGACAAGTATGGCCTGGCGTTTGTCGGTCCTTCGGCCGAGGTGATCGACAACATGGGCGACAAGGACGCCGCACGTCGAACGGCTGCCGCGGCGGGCGTGCCCATCGTACCGGGCTGCGATTTGCTCAAAAGCCCCGAGGAGGCAACGGCCGAGGCCGAGCGCATCGGCTGCCCCGTGCTTATTAAGGCGCGTGCAGGCGGTGGCGGTCGCGGCATTCGTAAGGTCGAGCGCGTGGAAGATGCGGCAAAGGCGTTCATCGAGGCGCGTGCCGAGGGCGAGGCCGTTTTTGGCGACGGCGAGTGCTACATGGAGAAGTTCGTCGCGCCGGCGCACCACGTCGAGGTGCAGATTATGGCCGATAAGCAGGGCCATGTGTTTTCGCTCGGCGAGCGCGAGTGCTCGGTGCAGCGCCGCAACCAAAAGCTGATCGAGGAGAGCCCCGCGCCGTGCCTCGACGGACACGACGACATTCGTGCTCGCATGCACAAGGCAGCGCGTGACCTGGCTCGTGCCGTCGGCTACGAAGGAGCCGGTACCATCGAGTTCCTGTATTCGGACGACGGCGATTTCTACTTTATGGAAATGAACACGCGCTTGCAGGTGGAGCATCCGGTTACGGAGTTTGTGACCGATACCGACTTGGTCAAGTGGCAGCTGCGCGTGGCAGCCGGCCAGTCTCTGCCCTTTGAGCAGGAGGACGTTCCGGTCCGCAACCACGCCATGGAGTGCCGCATCAATGCCGAAACGCCGGACTTTCTGCCGTCATGCGGAACGGTCACCGCGTTGCGTGTGCCGGGTGGTCCGCGCGTGCGCTGGGATTCCGCCATGTTTACCGGTGCGAACGTTCCTCCGTACTACGACTCCATGCTCGGCAAGCTCATCGTGTGTGCGCCCACGCGCGACGGCGCCATTCGCAAGATGCGCTCGGCCCTGGGCGAGCTCGTGATTGAGGGCGTGAGCGAGAACAGCGAGCTTCAGCTCGACGTGCTGGCAAACGATGAGTTCTTGTCGGGCATGTATCACACCGATCTGATGGGGCATCTCTATGCTGGTGAATAGAAAAGCGAAGACGGTCAACGTCCTCGAGGGGCCGATGACCGAGTCGTGCGCCGAGTTTCCCGCGCGCCACGTGTTTATCAAGTGTCCGGAGTGCCGCCGTGTGATCGATGAAGCACGTCTGCACGACAACCTCGAGGTCTGCCCTCGTTGCGGCAAACACTTTCGCGTGAGCGGTCGCGCGCGCATGCGCATGACGGTCGACGAGGGCACGTTTGAGGAATGGGATGCCAATCTGGCGTCGGAGGACTTCCTCTCGTTTCCCGGTTATGCCGACAAGCTCAAGAGCGCGGTCGAGCATTCGGGCGAGCGCGATGCCGTTGTGTGCGGCAAGGGCAAAATCTGCGGTTGCGATACGGCGCTCTTCTTTATGGACGCCAACTTTATGATGGGCTCGATGGGTTCCGTGGTGGGCGAGAAGATCTGTCGCGCATTTGAGCATGCGACCGAGCTGGGATTGCCAGTTGTCGGCTTTACCGTTTCGGGCGGTGCGCGCATGCAAGAGGGCGTGACATCGCTTATGCAGATGGCCAAGATCTCTGCTGCCGTGAGAAAGCATAGCGAGGCGGGCGGCCTGTATATCACGGTGCTCACCGATCCCACGACTGGCGGCGTAACCGCGAGCTTTGCCATGGAGGGCGACATTATCCTGGCCGAGCCCGATGCCCTGACGGCATTTGCCGGCCCGCGCGTGATCGAGCAGAACATGCACAAGCGCCTGCCCAAGGGATTCCAGCGCTCCGAGTTTTTGCTGGAGCACGGCTTTTGCGATGCTGTTGTTCCGCGTGGCGAGATTGCGCTCACAGTGGGAGAGCTGCTGGCGCTGCACGAAGGACACGCGCCCGGTCTGGGGGCACCGCACGAGATCGTGCATACGGGTCGCCGCGGCAAAAAGCTGGGACACTTGTTTAAGCGCTCGACGGCACCAAAAACCGCGCTCGAGATTGTCAAGCAGACCCGCTCGGCAGATCGCGCCACGGCGGGTGAGATGATCTCACTGGGCCTGGATGGATTTGTGGAGCTGCACGGCGACCGTTACTTTGGAGACGACGCCGCTGTGGTGGCCGGTATTGGCTGGAAAAACGGACGCCCCGTAACGGTCATCGCCATCGAGCGCGGCACCACGACCAAAGAGCGTATGCGCCGCAACTTTGGCATGGCGCATCCCGAGGGCTATCGCAAAGCGCGTCGCCTGATGCGCCAGGCCGAAAAGTTTGGTCGACCGGTTCTGTGCCTGGTCGATACTTCGGGTGCGTTTTGCGGCATCGGTGCCGAGGAGCGCGGCCAGGGCGAGGCGATTGCCCAGAATCTCATGGAGATGAGCGGCCTTAAGACGCCGATTGTCTCGGTGGTGACAGGCGAAGGCGGCTCTGGTGGCGCGCTGGCGCTGTCCGTGGCCGACCGCATCCTGATGCTCTCGAGCTCGGCCTATTCGGTCGTGAGCCCCGAGGCCTGTGCGTCCATCCTGTGGAAGGATACCGAGCGCGCGAATGAGGCCGCCGAGGCGCTTAAGCTCACGGCCCCCGATCTGTTGGCGCTCGGCATCATCGACGGTATTGTCGACGATAAGGGCCTGTCGCATGGGGAGATCGCCGGTGCCGTCATGTCCTCGGCATTTGCAGCTTTTGACAAATTGGGTGCGCTCGATGTCGATGAGCTCACCAATCTTCGCTATGAAAAATATCGAGCAATCGGTAAGTACCGCATGATGTGACAAAGGGACAGTCCGCATGTCACATGGAGAAAGGCGTTCCATGCCACAAGTCTCTAAGGCTACGTTGCCAACGACGTTGAAGTCGACCGCCATGGCTGTGGTGGACTATCTGTCCAAAAGCATGATGTCGGCGCTGCCGTTCATTGTCTGCGCGGCTTTGTTCCGCACCGTCGCCGTCATTATGGGCGAAGGCATGCTGGGCCTGTGGTCTGCCGATTCCGAAATCTATCGCCTGTTCTACAGTTGGCTCTATAACGCCGGCTACTACTTTTTGCCCATCTATCTTGGTTGGGCGGCCGCCCGCCAGCTCGGTTGCTCGGAGCAGCTGGGCATGATGCTGGGCGGCGTATTGATTGCGCCCGATCTGCTTAAGCTCGTCGATGCCGCATCGACGACGGGGGCATCGATGACTTCCGTGTATGGCCTGCTTCCCGCGCCGGTCAACGATTACACGACGACTGTTATTCCGGTTCTCATCTCGGTACCCGTGCTTTGGCGAGTGGAGTGTTTCTTTCGGCGCGTTATCCCTAAGGCCGTGGCGTTTTCGTTTGTTCCGTTTGCGACCATGCTTGTCATGGTTCCGGTTTCGCTGTGTATTACGGCACCGGCGGGCAGCTATCTGGGCATGCTGTTGGGCCAGCTTATGTTTATGCTTGGCAATTCCGGTGGCATCGTATCGCTGCTCACACTCATGGGGCTTGCCGCGGGCTGGGAGTTCCTTAAGATCGCGGGCGTCAGCAATGTTGTCCTATCGCTCGCCTATGCGCAGTTTATGAGTGTGGGAACGGATTCGTGCATCCTGATCGCCGCGACGATGGCAACGTTCGCCGTTTGGGGCATGCCTTTTGGCGCGTCGCTCCGCGTTGCGGATAAGGACGAGAAAGCGCTCATGCTGGGCTATTCGATCTCGGGTGTTCTTGGCGGCGTAAGCGAGCCGGCGCTGTACGGTTGCGGCTTTAAATATGGCAGGTGCCTGACGTGCATGGCCATTGGCGGCGCCGTCGGAGGCCTTGTTGCGGCTGTGGGCCACGTTACGGCCTATACCATCGGCATGACGAATGTCCTCATGGTCATTGGCTTTGCCACGGGCGGCATCTCGAACTTGCTGTGGTGCTGCGCTGCCGGCAGTGTGGCATTTGCGGTGTCTGCGGCGCTGAGCTACTGCTTTGGCGTGGTGCCGACGAAGGGGCAGGCGGCAGAAGACGAAGCTGATTTGTCCGAAACAGTGGCGAGCGCTGCTGAAGCAAGCGCATAAACCTGTGCGACAAAAGGACGATCCCTTTGTCACGCTCCAAGGCCGCGGCCCGTGTGGGTTGCGGCCTTTTTGTATCTGGGGGACAAAGTGGCTACACTACAATCCGTTTGAGCAATAGATATATAGGTAGTACCGTGGGGGCGGATGTAGATGGTCGAGTGGATTGTTAAGCGCGCACAGGGCGATCGTGCGCGCGTGGGCACGTTAACGGGCGTGGTGTGTATTCTCGCCAATGTTGCGCTTTGTGCTGCGAAGGGCGCAATTGGTGTGCTGTCGGGATCGGTTTCGATTGTGGCGGATGCCATGAACAACCTTTCCGATGCCAGCTCGAATATCGTGAGCGTGCTGGGCTTTAAGCTGGCGAGCAAGCCGGCGGACCCCGAGCATCCTTACGGACATGGCCGCTACGAGTATCTCTCGGGTTTGGTCGTGGCGGCGCTCGTGCTGCTGATCGGACTCGAACTGGTGAAGTCCTCGTTTGAGCGCATCATCCACCCCGAACCTGTCGAGTTCTCGCTTGCCCTGGTGGCAGTCCTGGCGCTTTCGATGGTTGTAAAGCTGTGGATGGCGGCCCTCAACCAAAAGCTCGGTGACCGCATTGAGTCCGAGACGCTGCATGCGACCGCTCAGGATTCCAAGAACGATGTCCTTGCCACAGGCGCCGTGTTAGCGTGCGCAATTGTTTCGCAGGTGACGCATGTCAATCTTGACGCATGGGTCGGCCTTGCCGTTGGCGCCTATATTGGCTGGAGCGGTTTTGAGCTTATCCAGGATACGGTGAGCCCGCTTTTGGGTCAGGCGCCCGATCCCAAGTTGGTTAAACACATCCGAGACAAGATCATGAGCTACCCCGGCGTTTTGGGCGTTCATGACCTAATGGTTCACGATTACGGTCCGGGCAGGAAGTTTGCAAGTGCGCACGCCGAGATGGCGGCCGAGGCCAGCCCGCTGGAAAGTCACGACACGCTCGATAACATCGAGCAGTCTTTTAGGGACGAGGACGGCATGATCGTCACGCTCCATTACGATCCCATCGTGACCGACGATTCAAATGTGGCGAGCATGCGCCTGCGCATCAACGCTATGGCTCAAGAGATCGATAGCCGCCTTTCGATTCACGATCTGCGCTGCGTGCCGGGCCCCACGCACACCAATGTGATTTTTGACTGCGTGCGACCCTCGGATTTGGGCATGGGAGCCGATGAGCTCAAACACGCGTTAGCCCAGAGGGTCGAATCGGAATACCCCAAGTCGATTGCCAAGATTACTATCGACGAAGACTACGTAGGGCATACCCACGAGTAGAGCTGTGCCGGCAAAGCAAGTTATACAGAAGGGGAGACTATGAAGAAGCTGTATCTGCTCCGCCACGGCCAGACGGAATTCAACGTCAAAAAACTCGTCCAGGGTCGCTGCGATTCACCGCTCACCAATTTGGGTCGTCAACAGGCGCAGACAGCCGCCGCATGGCTCAAGGTCCATGGCGTCGTCCCCGACAAAGTGGTCTCATCGCCCTTAGGCCGAGCCATGGACACGGCAAGTCTCGTCGCATGCGAACTCCTCGGTCCGGATGCAGCAGTCGAGCCCTGCGAAGGCATCATCGAGCGCAGCTACGGCACCTTCGAAGAAGGCCCCCACGACGCCCTGCCCACCGACGTCTGGGACCCCGGCGAGGATTTGGTCCCCTTTGGAGGAGAGGGAAGTCATGCCCTACAGGAGCGCATGGTAGGCACCCTCACCGATCTCATGGGAGCCGAGGGCATCGAAACCCTCCTAGCAGTAAGCCACGGCAGCGCCAGCCGCCAATTCATCAAGGCCGCAGCCCCAGAGGGCTTCGAGCTCCCAGCAAAACTCCCCAACTGCGCCATCATGATCTTCGATTTTGACGAGGAAAAGCCGCAAGCAGAAGGCGAGCCAATGCAGTGTAAGTTCACCCTTCAGCAAATAGTGGACCCCCAACAAAGTAATTAGCTGAGCGAGCAGAGTTAAGCAGACATCAACGTGTCGTCTCCCGAGCTTGGCAGAGGGGCGGCGAAATATATTAAGTTTGTCGCGAGTTCCGCACGCAAAGGAAAGCACTTAATGTGCTTTCCGTC
>UQJV01000011.1 GCA_900541475.1 uncultured Collinsella sp. | reverse complement strand
TAGGCCTTTTGGCCATGCCCGACGATTGAACGTCAGATTGCCGCTCTGGCGGGCTCGCAGCGTCGAGGGGTTCCGGCGTTTGGCAAAACGCCGGAACAATTAGTGCTCGATCCAGCAGCGAAGCGTCTCGCCTGCCTGCAGGTGACGCAGGTTCTCCGCGGCGATGTCGATGACGTTGTTGAGCGTGGCGGCCAGGTGGAACCAGCCGGAGACGTGCGGCGTGATGAGCATGTTAGGCGCATCCCATAGGGGGCTTGTGGCGGGCAGCGGCTCGGGGTCGGTGACGTCGACCGCGGCGCCGGCGAGATGTCCCGACTCCAGGGCGGCAATCAAGTCGTCGGCGACCACAAGGTCGCCGCGGCCGCCGTTGGCAAAGAAAGCGCCCAGCTTCATCGCGGCGAAGAACTCGGCATTCGCCAGACCGCGGGTCTCGGGTGTGCTCGGCATAAAGGATGCGACGATGTCGGCCTCGGCCAGGCGCTCGGGCAGGGCGTCCATGCCGTCCATGTCCTCAAACACAATGGGGTAGACGAGCGGATGGCGCTTGATGCCGCGGACGTGCGCACCCATGCTGCGGCAGAGCGTGGCAAAGTGGCCGCCAATGTCGCCCGCGCCCAGCACCAGCACGTTGGCATTTTTGAGCGAGGTAATCGGCCCCAAATCCTCCCAGCGATGCCCGCGCTGCAAGTCGTGATAGCCGGGCAGGCGCTTCATCATGGAAAGGACCATGGTAAACATATGCTCGCTCACGGCCTGACCGTAGGCGCCCACCGAGCAAGACAGTTTGGCGTTGGCTGGTACGGTGCCGGCGGCAAGGTAGTCGTCATAGCCGGCGGTCTGCAATTGCAACAGCTGGAGATGCTCGCATGCCGTGAGCATGTCAGGGTTGATGTTGCCCAAGATCACGTCGGCATCGGCGACCTGTTCACGTGTGGCGGCGTCGGAGCTCGTGTAGATAAAGTCCTCGCCCGGAGCACTCGATTCAAGAATTGCGCGATGGCGGTCGTTGACGGGCAGCAAAACCAGAATGTTCACAAGCAGTCCTCTCCGCCCAACCTGCCAAAAGGGGACAGGTTTATTTTGGCAGGTTTTATCAGGAAAAACGTTCAAATAAAACGCCGGATGCAAGACGAGCGTGCTCGTCAGCATCCGGCGTCCGCACAGCTACCAGCTGAGCAGCTCGTAGCCGTCCTCGGTCACCACGAGCTGTACCTCGCACTGGGCCGAGTCGCTGCCGTCCTTAGTGCGCACGCACCAGCCGTCGCCCTTGCTAATCTTAATGTCGGGCGCCCCGGCGTTGACCATGGGCTCGATGGTAAAGACCATGCCCGGAGCCATGATGGTGTCCACATCGGGCGCCTCGGTGGTAAAGCCCACAAACGGGTCCTCGTGGAACTCTTTGCCAATGCCGTGTCCGCCGTACTCGCGCACCACGCTAAAGCCGGCGTCCTCGACCGTCTTTTGCACGGCCTCGGCCATGACGGAGAGCGGCAGCCATGGCTTGACGGCAGCCAGACCCGCCTCCACGCTGGCGCGGGTGACGTCGACCAGGCGCTGGCGCTCGGCAGAGACCTCGCCGATGCAGAACATGCGGCTCGAATCACTAAAGTAGCCGTCAAGAATCGTGGAGCAGTCGACGTTGATGATGTCGCCCTCGTGCAGCACGTCCGTATCGCAGGGGATACCGTGACAGACCACATCATTGATCGAGGTGCATACGCTCTTGGGGTAGCCCTCGTAGTTGAGGTCGGCCGGCGTGCCGCCGTGCTCGACGGTGTAGTCGTAGATCATCTGGTCGATCTGGTTGGTGGTCATGCCCGCGGCGATGTGCTCGCCTACGTAATCGAGCACGCCCACGTTGATGGCGGCCGAGCGCTTGATGCCCTCGATATCGGCGGGCGTCTTGTAGAGCGTGCGGGGCAGAACCTCCCAGCCCTCTTCCCACAAGCGCTCGAGGCGCTCATCAAAGGTGCTATGGCATTTCTTATATTTTTTGCCGCTGCCGCACCAGCAAGCGTCGTTGCGGCCGGGCACGGGTCCTTTGTCAAACATGGCTAACTTCCTTTCATCCGCAGCTAGTATAGCCCACCCACGCGTCTATAAAAGTTGCGGTGATATAGTTCCGATTTAAGCGGTTTAACAGCACAAATAGGAACTATATCACCGCAACTGATGGGGCGGGATGGCGGGCACTAGCTGCTGCGTGGTTTTGCTAGTAGCTCACCTGGCAGGGAATGCCGAGGGCGCGCACACGCGCGGCAATGGCGTCGAGGACGTCGGGTGCTGCTTTGGCAAGGCCGGTGACCGGTGTCTCGCGCGCCACCGTGTAGATGGTCGCCTCCTGCGGACGAATGCGCTCGAGTGCCGCGAGCCAAGGGCCAACGTACTCCTCGCCGGTATTGTCGAGAGGATTGCCCTGGTGTTCGCCGGTCAAAAACATCGTCTGGATAATGACGTGGCCGTTAAAGCTCGCGAACGTCTCGATCTGGTGCTCCACATCGTAGGGGCCAACGGGTTGATCGAGCAGCTGGATAAATGCCGGGTCGACCGTATCGAGCTTGAGGATGTTGTCGTCGACCATCATGAGCGCGTCGTGTACCTGGGGACGGTCGGCGCGCGTGCCGTTGGAGAGCACGGCGATCTTGGAGTTTGGGGCAAGCTCGTCGCGCAGCGCGACAGCGCCGGCGATGGCCTGCGGAAACTCCGGTGCGGCGGTGGGCTCGCCGTTGCCGGCAAACGTGATTACATCGGGCAGCTCACCTTCGACTGCCATCTCGCGCAGCTTTGCCTCGAGCGCGTCGAGTACCACGGCAGCTGTGTTGTACGGCTCATGACAGGGGCGCTCGGCGTTGAGGCCGTTTTCGCAGTAAATGCAGTCGAACGTGCAGATTTTGCCGCTGGCCGGCATCATGTTGACGCCGAGCGAGAGACCAAGGCGACGGCTGCGAACGGGCCCAAAGATGGGGCTGGCATTTAGAAACGTAGACATAGGCATATGCTCCTCAAGACAATTGTGCCTAAGCATAGCATCGGCTCTAAAACAAGGTGCGGGCTCTTGCTTTACAAGTTTCGTTTTTTCACGTCGCTCATTATGCTGCGCCATGAAAAGCCTCGGCTCGGGTACAGTTAATTTGTTAACAAGGCATAAGGCAATGCGGGTCCATCCAACCGTACTGACGTGCAACTGGATGGGCATTGATGATGGGGGCACAACATGGATTTTACGGTCGAGAATGCGGGCACCACGATTGCCTGCCGCGAGTATGCCGGCCCGGTTGTATCGTCCGATGCACCCGCCTTGGTGTGCGTGCACGGTGCGTGCGTCGACGGCGTCTTTTTTGACGCCATCGCCCGCGAGCTCGCCCGCGACTGTCGCGTCATTGCCTACGACCGCCGCGGTTGCGGCGAGAGCGGCGACGCTGCAGACGGACGCTACGACCTCGCCGTCCAGGCTGCCGACCTGCAGGCTGTTATCGAGTATATTGGCGCTCCCGCAAACGTGCTTGCGCACAGTGCCGGTACGTTGGTGGCCCTGGAGCTTCTCCGTGCAAACCCCGCCATAATCTCGCGTGCGATTCTGCATGAACCCGCCGTGACGGATGAGGGCGCCGGCCTGGGCGCGGCCCCGGTTTTGCTCGAGATGATCGCCGCGGGAAAGGTCTCCCGGGCATTACGGGCCTTCCTGGGCGCCATCGGCGATTCGGACCCTGAGGCCCCCAAGTTAACCGAGGCGGAAGCCAAGCATGCCCTGCGCAACGGCCGCAGTTTCATGGCGAACGAATACGGGATTACTATGACCTGCGTTCCCGATTGGGATAGCGTTCGCGCGTCGAAAACGGTGGCCGACGTGCTTTTGGGCGAGCTCTCGATTGGTACGCCCCGCGAGGCGGGAACGAGGATAGCGGCTGAGCTTTTGGACTGTCCGCTCGTAATGGTTCCCGGCGCGCACAACGGCCTGCGCGATCGCCCGGCAGCGGCTGCCCAGACTGTCCGTGGCATCCTGGGGCTCTAGCAGCTGCAAAAAACAAAACAGGCTTCAGCCGCAAACGTTTCGGCCGTGTTAACAAATGTTCTCAAAACCTCACGTCTGCGGCTTCAATCGCGCCGTCTGCCAACTCATAAAAATGTAACAGCATTCACGTGCTTACCTGCATCGACAAGGTGCTACTCTGGTACCGTTTGGAACCCACCGCTACCAAGCGAAACTATCGAAAGGGCCCCATATGCTCAATAATCACGAGGTCAATCTAACCGACGAGGAGGCTGCCGCCGAGGTCGCCCGCGTCGCGAAGACCTACCCCGTGGTGCGTTTGCTGTCGGCCGATCAGATTAAGAGCGAGCCTAACTGCCTGCTCGCCGGCGATCGCTGCCCTTGTCTGCGTCAGTCGAGTCTTGAGGCCTTGGCAGGTTCCGATGATGTATCGGAGCAACTGCTCAACGATGGTGTTGAGTACCGCGCCCGTCTGCGCCCTCTAAAGGTCGAGGGCGAGCCTCGCGTCCTGCTGATGGTGCGTCCGATCGACGAGCAAGAGGCTGCAGAAGAGGACCTTGTCTACACCGACGTGCTGACGAGCGTGCGCAATCGCCGATATTACGAGGAAAAGCTCCGAAGCGCCCGCATGAATGCCGGCGTTGCGATGATTGACCTTGATGATTTTAGGGCCTTCAACGATACGTGTGGCCGTCATGCCGGCGACCTTGCACTCGGTGCTGTGGCGACAGCCATACGCAGCGGAATTCGTTCGACTGACGAGCTTGTGCGCTATGGCTGCGACAAGTTTGTGGTCGTCATGCCCAATATTCCCTCCGATGACTTCGCCCGTCGCCTGCATCAGGTATCCGAAGCCGTTCATTCCACGATTATTCCGGGCCATGAGTACGTGAGCTTGACGGCATGTGTTGGTGGCGTTCGCATTCATGGCGAGACGGTCGATGAGGGCGTTGGCCGTGCTGTCCAGTTACTGAGCCGCGCTAAGGCAAAAGCCGGTACGGTCGTGACCGATGCCGATTCCATCGAGGCCTTCCAAAGCGAAAAGCCTTTGGTGCTTATCGCCGATGACTCCGAGATGAACCGAGCCATTCTCAACGAGATGCTCAAGGACGAGTATTGCATCCTCGAGGCCGACAACGGTCGTACGGCGCTCGACATGGTCGACCGCTATGGCGATGAGTTATCGCTCGTGCTGCTGGACATTGTCATGCCGGGCATAAGTGGCTTTGAGGTGCTGGCCGATCTGTCGCGCCGATCGGGTATCGATAATCTGCCTGTCATCATGATTTCGAGCGAAGATTCCGATGATGCGGTTCTGCGCGCGTACGAGCTGGGCGCCTCGGACTATATCAACCGCCCGTTTGACTCCCGTGTCGTGCGCCGCCGTGTAAGCAACACCATCCGCCTATACGCCAAACAGCGCCGCCTGACGAACCTGCTGTCCCAGCAGTACAACGAGCGCGTCAAGAACAGTCGCATGCTCATCGACATCATGGCCGGCGTCATGGAGCTTCGCAACGGCGAGAGCGGCAGGCACGTTACGAACATCGAAAAGCTGACCGAGCTGCTGCTCGGCTGTCTGGTCCAGCGTAGCGGCGCGATCTCCCTCGACAATGAGGAGCGCTCCACGATTGCCCTGGCTTCGGCGCTGCACGATATCGGCAAGATGTCGATTGACGATGCGATTCTCAACAAACCCGGACGCCTTACGCCCGAGGAGTTCGAGATTATGAAGACGCATACCACGATCGGCGCCGACATGTTGCTTGAGCTGGGTAGCCATCACGCCGGCAATGCGCTTATGGAATATGCGTACCAGATTGCGCGTTGGCATCACGAGCGCTGGGACGGCAAGGGTTATCCCGATGGCCTTAAGGGCGACGAAATTCCCATTGCCGCACAGGTGGTTTCGGTGGCCGACGTGTACGATGCGCTGACGAGCGTGCGCGTGTACAAGGATGCCATCCCGCACGAGGAGGCTATCCAGATGATCCTGGACGGTAAGTGCGGTACCTTTAACCCGTTGCTGCTCGATTGCCTGCTCGAGGTGCAGGACCAAATTGCCGAGACGTTGGCACGCCCCGCTGACGTCGTCGCGTTTCCCACGATTTAGTTTGACCAAAGGAGTTTTTAACCCATGATTTCCATGCGTGAGGCGTATGAGAAGATCGGCGCTAATTATGATGACGCGTGCGCTCGGCTGATGGGCGAGGAAATGCTTGCCCGCTTTGCCCTCAAGTTTTTGGATGACGAGAGCATGGACAAGCTGGAGGCTGCCATGGCGGCGGGAGACGCTGAAGGTGCGTTTATGGCAGTGCATACGCTCAAGGGCGTGAGCCAGAACCTGGGATTCGATAATCTGTACGAGCCGGCGGTTGTGGTGACCGATGCGCTGCGCGGCGCCGATGCCGTTGACGGCGCACGCGAGGGAATGCATGCACTGCAGCAGCAATATGCGGCTACGATGTCGGCCCTGCGCGAGGCGGCTGAATAAGAGCTTGCGAGCCTTGGGCTGTATGCCGGCCGCGTATAGGCAAAAGGGCGCCCCGTCGGACCATGTGGCCGGCGGGGCGCCCTTATCTGTTATGCGGTTCGCGAGCTAGCGTGTCTGCTTTACCTTGGCCGCTGCCTCGACAAACGACTTCCACAGGTTAAAGTCGGTCTCGAGCGTCATCCACGTGTACTCAGGATGCCATTGCACGCCCAGGCAGAATGGCTGGCCTTCGACCTCGATGCACTCGGGAACGCCGTCGGTTGCCTTGGCGACCAAGCGCGTGCTTTTACCCAGACGATCGACGCAGCAGTGATGTGCCGAGTTGGTCTGGATCAGCCTGTGCCCGCCAACCGCGCGCTCCAGCAGCGAGCCCGGCACGACCTCGACGGGGTGCACGGGATCGTTGAGCACGTGGGTATGGCGCCACTGCGTGCGGCCCTCGCGCGCACCCAGGCTCGGCACGTCCATGCACAGGGTGCCGCCGGTGGCGACATTGAGCAGCTGCGTGCCTCGGCAGGTGGTAAAGAGCGGCTTCTTGGCGCGAAGCACCTCGTTAACCAGCTTAAACTCAAAACGGTCGCGAATCTCGCAGCACAGCGTGGGGTCGTAAGGACGCTCGTCGCCCCAGCGTTTGGGGTTGACGTCCGGGCCGCCGGGAATAGCGATACCGTCAGCGATTTCCACGTAATGACGGATAACATCGACGTCTTCGGTAATAGACATCTGCAGCGGCAGGCCACCGGCGGCAAGGATGGCATCGACAAAGACACTTGCGATTTCCTCGTTGGGGGAGAGCGTCTCGCTCAAAAACGGTTTTGCCTCTTCCCAACGCGGCGCGACGAGGATGAGCGGACGGTCGGCGGGGGCAACGTCGACGTGCGGGGTGTATGACGATGAGGTGTGGGTTCCGATCATGGTTGCGGCTTTCGAATCCGGGTGGACATGGCACAGGGGTGGCGCGGGGCAAACGTTACTGATGAATTTGCCCGCGTGGCAATTGAGCTAGTGGCCCTTAATGGAGTTGAGGAAGTCCTGGGCGCGCTTGGTCTGGGGATGGTCGAAGAACTCGTCGGGTGTGCCGGTTTCCACGATCTGGCCGTCGGCCATAAATACGACGCGGTCTGCCACGCGGCGGGCGAAGTTCATCTCGTGCGTAATGACGATCATCGTCATGCCCTGCTGGGCCAGACGGACCATGACCTCGAGCACCTCGTTGATCATCTCGGGGTCAAGGGCGCTCGTGGGCTCGTCAAAAAGCATGGCCTTGGGTTGCATGGCAAGCGAGCGGGCGATGGCTACACGCTGTTGCTGGCCGCCCGAGAGCTGCGCGGGCACCTTATCGGCCTGCTCGGCCACGCCCACGCGGCTCAGCAGGTCCATGGCGCGCTCGCGAGCCTCCTCCTTGGAGACGCCCAGCACATCGACCGGTCCCAGCATGACGTTCTGCAGTACGGTCATATGTGCGAACAGGTTGAACTGCTGAAACACCATGCCCAGCTCGGCGCGCATGCGGGCAAGATCCTTGCCTTCCTGCGGCAGGGGCTCGCCCTCGATGAGGATCTCGCCCGAGTCGATGGTTTCCAGGCGGTTGATGGTTCGGCACATGGTCGACTTGCCCGAGCCCGAGGGGCCAATCACCACGACGACCTCGCCGCGGTCGACCGAGAGATTGATGTCGTTGAGGACGTGCAGATCGCCATAGTGCTTATCGACGTGTCTGAGCTCGATCAGCGGCTGATTGCCGGTGGAAGAGGTGCTCTGTGCCATGTGCTCGGCTCCTTATGACTCGAAATGGTAAAGCGTTAGCGGATGATGGTCGCGCCGGTCTTGTGCGAAACGTAGACAGCAGCCTTGTTAATCGCGACGTTGATGAGGATATAGATGACCGCGATAACCAGGTAGACCGACACGAGGGCGTCGTAGTTGGTAATGAGCACGCGGGCGTTTTGCATGAGGTCGGGGTAGCTCACCACATAGGCGACGGTGGTGTCTTTGACTACGACCACAAGCTGCGAAATCAACGACGGAATGATAAACCGAATGGCCTGCGGCAACACGATTTTAAAGGTGATTTTAGCTTTGGAGAGACCGAGTGCCTGGGCGGCTTCGACTTGGCCGCGCGGTACGGCGTTGACACCGGCACGGAAGATCTCGGCGAGTACGCCGGCGGCAGCGAGCGCGACGGGAAGCGTGAGCATCCAAAACGACGGCAGCGCGATCTTGTACTGGGGCAGCACCAAAAAGAAGAAGTAGATGAACAGCAGGCTCGGCACGCCGCGGAAGAAATCCGTGAGCACGCGGCAGACCAGCTGCAGCGGCTTAATGTCGCTGGTACGGCCGAGCATAAGGGCTAAGCCCAGCACCAGCGCGATGGCGCCGGCGGTGAGTGCGACTTTAACGGTGCCCTCAAAGCCGGCAAGCAGGAACTTCCAGGTGGTGAGGTGCGTAAAGAAATACCAATAGTGGACCGAAAGCTGGCCGGTCACATAAAAGCGCTGCAACACGAGGGCGAAGAGCACGGCGACGGCAACAAGCGAGATGGCGGTGCCGATGCGAATCTTGGCGCGCATTTTGGGGCCGGGAGCCTCGTAGAGCGCATCGCGCATGGTGAGCGCGGAGGTGGAGTGCTTGCTCATCGGAGGATCCTCACCTTCTTATCAATGTAGTTGCCAATGTGGCTCACCACAAAGGCCGTGCCCAGGTAGCCGAGCGCCGAGATAAAGAACGCGGCGACGCCGCCGAGCGAGCGCGTGTTGATGTAGCTCACCACGCCGGTGAGCTCTTGCGGTTGCAACGGTACCTGGCTGCCGAGCGCGGTGGTGAGCATGACAGCGATAAAGAGGTTGGTCATGGGCAGCACGCTCGAGCGCAGCGCCTGCGGAATCACGATCTTGGCGAGGATACGGCTGAAGCTCATCCCCAGCGAGCGGGCGGCTTCCACCTGGCCGACGCCGACGGTGTTGATGCCGCTCATAAAGTTCTCGGAGCCAAAGGCCGAGCCCAAAAGGACCGTGGCGACGATAACGCAGGTGCGGTAGGGCAGGACGACCTTGAGCGGCGGCAGCGCATAGACGACGATGATGAGCAGTGCGATGCCGGGGATGTTACGGAAGACCTGGACATACAGGTCGCCAAAGACGCGCAGCGGCTTGAGCGGCGACACGCGCATCACGGTGACGGCGACGGCCAGCACCATGGCGATG
Organism: uncultured Collinsella sp.; assembly: GCA_900541475.1. Classification (GTDB taxonomy): domain Bacteria; phylum Actinomycetota; class Coriobacteriia; order Coriobacteriales; family Coriobacteriaceae; genus Collinsella. The sequence goes on along the minus strand of UQJV01000011.1, from coordinate 34,623 downwards.
GCAAACGACTCAAGCGTCATGCCCCAGGTTGCTAGCAGCGCGTCGATATAGTTCTGGCCATAGAGCGACCAGAGTTCGGAGAGACTCATGCGGACCTCCCGCCGATAAGGAAAGGGGCTCCCGTGTGTACGGAAGCCCCGACAACTCTGTGAGGAAACAGTTTACCGCAATAAAGCGCATCGTGCGTTTCCATATGGTTTCGTTGCGGCCGTTACCAGGCTCGCTGCCTAAGCGCCGATCTCGGGCAGCTCGGGAACATTAGTGTCGCCCGTACGGTTGCCGATGCAGATCTGCCACAGCTCAGTCCAGGTGCCATCGTCCTCGATCTTCTTAAGGAAGTTGTTGACAAAGGCGACGCCGTCGGAATCGAGCGGCAGGCCAATGCCATAGGGCTCCTTGCTGCCGAAGGGCTTGCCGGCGATCTTGTACTTACCGGGCTCGCGGACCAGGGCGCTCTGCTGCATGTTGTTATCGATGACGTAGGCGTCAACGCGGCCCTGCTGGAGTGCCTGGCGGGCCTCCTCGTCGGTCTTGAACTCCTGCTGGCTGGCCTTGGGGGCGAACTCCTCCAGGATAGCGGGGCCGTTGGAGCCGGACTGGACGGCGACGTTCTTGTCGGCCAGGTCGTCGACGCTCTTGATGTCGTCGTTGTCGGCGAGCACCAGGATGGCCTGCTGTGTGTAGTAGTAGGGGCCGGCGAAGGAGACGAGCTTCTTGCGCTCGTCAGTGATGGTGTAGGTGGCAAAGACGGCGTCGACCTGGCCGTTCTGCAGGACGGACTCGCGTGTGTCCGAGGTCACCTGGGTGATCTCGACCTTGTTCTCGCCCAGAATGTAGTTGGACAGGAGCTGTGCGATACCGGCGTCGAAGCCGCGGGTCTGACCGTCTTTCTCGTTGAGGAGGGAGAAGAGCGTGGAGGTCAGAACGCCACCGATCTTAAAGACGCCGGCGTCCTTGACGGCCGTGGCCCAGGTGCTGGCGGCGATGGCGTCGTCATCGGCCTTGGGGCCGTTGTCGACGAGCTTGTCGAATGCCTTGGCATCGAGCGTAGCGGAAACCTCGGTATCCTCGGAGCCCTTGGAGGAGCCGGCGGCGGAACCCTTGTCGGCCTCGGCGCTGGTGTCGGAGCAGCCGGCAAGACCAAGGCCGGCGACGGTTGCGAAGGTAGCGGCGACAAAGCCGCGGCGGTCGAGAACGACCTGCTGGGAGAGGTTCTTGCTCATGGTAGAACACCTTTCTCAATAAAATCCCTAGCGGTTGAGTAGAGTTATACCCTATCGCGCTCAAATGGGTCAACACGAAATAACTCAGAAACATACTTACCTTATGGGTTATTCTACCTACCAAAAAGGGACAGGCACCTTTGTGGTGGTTCTTGCGGATGTGACGGCCTGCCTCGCTGCTTTGTCTCAATCTGTAACAGTTAGACGGGAATTCGGGCTCTAGATGTTACAGATTGAGATAATCGCGTCGCGAAAATTAAAACCTCCGCAGGGATGCTTCCCTTGCGGAGGTTTTCTTACTCGTTGAGTAGTCTTACGGCTTCGGCGGCCATGTTCTCGACCGTCATGCCGTTCTGAGCGAGCAGCTCGTTGGGATCGTAGCGGTCGGGGAAGCCCTTGGCGATGCCGAAGGTGCGCGTGCACAACGGCGTGCAGGCCAAATAACATGCCACGCGCTCGCCCCAGCCGCCGTCCAAGATGCCGTCCTCGAGGGTGACGACAACGCGATGCTCGGCGGCAAGGCTGTCGAGGAACTCGCGGTCAAGCTCGGTTGCAAAGCGCGGGTTGACGAGTGTTGCCTCGATACCGTACTCGGCAGCCAAGCGGTTTGCCACGCGCTCGCCCAGCTCAAAGAAATCGCCGAGCGCGAGCACGGCAACGTCGCGACCCTGGCGCACCACGTTGTAGCGAACGACGCTGTAGCCGGTGCCCTCGGCGGGCGCCAGATCGGGGCGGCTTACCAAGCCGATGCCCGGTACGCGGATTGCCACGGGATGCTCGCGGTGGTTGAGCGACCAGCTCAGCATGGACAGGTATTCCTCCATGCAGGCCGGCGCTAGGTAGCGCATGTTGGGAAGTCCGCCCAGCATGGAAATATCAAAGAACGAGAGGTGCGTCTCGGACGTGGTGCCAAAGATCGACGCGCCAAACACCAGGATGGTTGCAGAGGCGTCGTTGAGGCACAGGTCGTGCCACAGCTCGTCGTAGGCGCGCTGCAAAAACGTGCCGTACACACCAAAGACTGGCTTGGCGCCCGAGCGTGCAAGCGCGGTGGCAAAGGTCACGGCGTGCTCCTCGGCAATGCCCACGTCGACAAACTGCTTGCCTGCCGCTGCGCGAAGCTCGGGTGTAAAGCCCATGATGTAGGGCGTGGCGGCCGTGATGCCCACGACCTGCGGATCGCGCTCGATGGCGGCGCTGAGCGCCTCGCCCGTAATATCGGCATAGGTGCGCGGTGCGGGCTCGCTCGGGTGGCCCGGGCAAAGTTTGCGGCCGGTTGCCATATCGAAGGGCCCCACATGATGCCAGTGCTCGGGATCGCTCTGGGCTGGCACAAAGCCCTTGCCCTTGGCGGTCGAGACGTGCAGCACGATGGGGTGATCGATATCGCGCAGCTCCTGCAGCGTATCGACCAGCGCTTGGACATCGTTGCCGGCGGCCAGGTAGCGATAGTCGAGCCCCAGCGCGCGGAAAACGTTGCGCTCGCAGGTGCCGTTGCTGGCACGCAGCTCGGCCAGATTGCGATAGAGGCCACCGTGGTTTTCGGCAATGGACTGGTCGTTATCGTTGACGATGATGATCAGGTTGCTGTCGAGCTCGGCGGCATTGTTAAAGCCCTCAAACGCCAGGCCGCCCGAAAGCGAGCCGTCGCCAATAACAGTAATGACGTTATACGTGTCACCCGCCAGGTCGCGCGCGTGGGCAAGGCCGCAGCCCAAGCTCACCGACGTGGAGGTATGGCCCATGGCAAACAGGTCATGCTCGGACTCGTCGGGATTGGCAAAGCCAGAGGCCTCGCCAAAGCGCTCCGGGTCGATATAGGTGTACGCGCGCCCGGTCAGCGCCTTGTGGGCGTAGGTCTGGTGCGACACGTCAAAGACAATCTTGTCGGTGGGGGAGTTAAACACGCGATGGAGCGCGACCGTGAGCTCAACGACGCCCAGGTTGGGTGCAACGTGTCCGCCGACAGCGGCGGAGCTTTCGAGGATGGCGTGGCGAATCTCATCGCAGAGCTGCGGGAGCTCAGCGCGATTAAGAGCCTTGACGTCCTCGGGCGTTGTCGTTTGCGTAAGCAGCATCGTTGTGGGTTACTCCATGCGAATCGAGCGCCGGCGCTCCCTCGGCCGGCACAATTGCACAAAACAGTCTCGCACATTTTGGCGTTTGATATGTGACGGCGGCGCGGTAATTCGCCAACTGGCGGGGCAAAACGTTTTGTCCGATGCCATACTGATACATTCGATGATGATTTATTCAATGCGTGCGGGCCGTGGCTTGCCGCCGTGAGCCGCTGGAAGGAGGCAGCATGTTCGATGCCGTTCGTGCCGAGAAAATCGCGCACGAGGTCGACTATGCCGCCCGCCAGCTGGCCCAGGCAGGCCGCTTGGACCTGACGCACGAGTTTATCCAGCATGGTGACGTGACGGTCTATGCACATGTAACTTCGGTTGCGCGGGCGAGCCTGTCCTTTGCCGAGCGCTTGGGCCGTGCTGGCATTTCGGTCGACCGTGCCTCGCTGCTGCGCGGAGCCTTGCTGCACGACTACTTTCTCTATGACTGGCACGATCCCGACCCAAGCCATCGGCTGCATGGCTTTCGCCACCCGTTTTTTGCCCTGGCGCGTGCCGAGGAAGATTTTGAGCTGACGCCGCGCGAGCGGAATATTATCGTGCGGCATATGTTTCCACTGGTGCCGGTGCCGCCGACGTGTCGTGAGGCATGGATTGTGTGCCTGGCAGACAAATGGTGCGCGCTGCGCGAGACAGTTGCCGGCCGTCTGCCGCGCAAGGACGAGGCTGACGATGGCGCGAATAGCGAATCGAGCGAAAAGAGGAGAGGGTAGACGGTGGGGACCGCGATCGACATGGCATTTGACGGCGCGACGCTTGCCGCCTGTCCGCTCTCGGTGCTGGTGCTCTCGTTTGCCTTCTACGGTTTCTGCGGCTGGGCATGGGAATCGACAGTCTGCGCCATGCTCAACCACGGGCGCTTTGCCAACAGCGGCTTTTTGCTGGGACCGTGCTGCCCCATCTATGGCGCGGGCGGCATTGCCTGCTGGCTGCTGTTGCGCGGAATTCCTGACGCGTCGAGCCAGTTTGTCGCGGCAGCGCTCGTATGCAGCGTGATTGAGTACAGCGTGGGCGTGCTGCTGGAAAAAACAACAGGCGCTCGCTTTTGGGACTATTCTCACCTGCCGTTTAACCTGCACGGACGTATCTGTCTGTACTGGGCCTGCGCGTTTGGCCTGGGTGCGCTGTGCATTTGCCGTTTAGTGGAGCCGGCATTGCTGGGGCTGCTTGGCCATCTGCCGGTGCTGATTGTGCGGCTGTCCGCCTTTATCGTCGCGGTCGCGATGATGGTCGACGCAGTGTGCTCGTTGGCGAGCTGGCGGCGTCTGTCCGATCAGCTGGAGCGCGTGCGCGCCGACCTTGCCGACCGCATCAACGAGTCGCTTGCCGATGCGTCCGACTCCATGCTCGAACGTATTCCCGATTCGGCGATCGACTCGGTGGCACAGACGCATATCCGCAGCCGTGCCGTTAACGCGTGGCTGGCGGAGCTGGGCGATGCGACGCTCGATGCCCTTCGTGAGAAGGCTTCGATGCCGACGTTTATCTCGGATGGTGCTCGCGGCCTGGCGCTCGCTGCCCGCCGCGTGGCCGATGCCGCGCCGAGCATGCCGCGTCCGTCGCTCAGTCGTCGCCTTGCCGGCAAGCGTATGAGCCGTCCGGTGCCGAGCGTGTCACTCAGCCGCCGCGACCTACGCTTTTTCAATGCCTTCCCGCGTCTGCGCATCAATCGCTACGAAGGTGTCATTCGAGCAACTAATCTCCGCGACCGCGCCCACGAGCTGTTTCGTCGCTAGCCGGGACGGGCGCGCTCACGTCTCCCTTGCTTGCGTATTTCCCGTTCGTTTCGCGTCCGTTGCCGCGCCGTTTCCAAGATTGCGGCACTGTTGGAGACGGCAAGATTTGGGTCGAGCCGGTCGAGGAGGTCATCCGCATCCGTACCGGCGAACACGGCCCCGCCGCGGTGTAGGACAATCTTTCGCCTGACGGGCGTACCTCTCTTGGGATGCGCCCGTTCTCGTCTACAATATCGTGCAGACGAAGGAGAGGCGTGCCCATGATCAAGATGTTTGCGAGTGACTTAGACGGAACGCTGTTGAATGCCCTGCACGAGGCAGACGGGACCATTCGCCGTGCCATTCGCGAGCTGACCGAGGCTGGCCTGCATGTGGTTCCCGCGACCGGACGCTCGACGCTGCCGATCGGCGAGCATGGCTTTACAGGTCTGGCACTCGACGCCTGCTGCTCCAACGGATCCATCGTGCGTGACAGCCATGGTGAGGTGCTCAAGACCTGGACCATCGACCCGCAGGTTACCGAGGAGCTGCTCAAGGCGTTCCCGGACATTTGCTTCGACTGCTCCACGCCCGACGGCATGTTCTCGAGCGGTTCGTTCGAGATGCACCAGGCGGGCTTTAAAAAGGACAGTCCTATCAAGCGCATCGTGATGCGCGGCATGCGTGCACGTGGCGGGTATCACGAGGAACAGTATTTCGACCAGTCGATCGGTGACATCCTGCGCCATGACGTGTGCAAAATCAACTGCCGCGTGACCTCGCCCGAGCTGGAGCGCGACCTTAAGGCATATTTGGCCGAGCGATCGGACCGCGTGGTCAACGCGCCGTTCGATCCGGTGATGTTCGAGATCACGGACGTAGCGTGCAACAAGGGCGAGAGCGTGGCGTGGCTGGCGGGCTACTGCGGTATTGCCGAGGACGAGGTCGCGGTCTACGGCGACGGCGGCAACGATATCGCCATGCTCAAGCGTTTCCGTCACAGCTACGCGACCAAAAACGGCAGTGACGCGGCCAAGGCCGCCGCGAGCGCGACCATCGGCAGTTGCATGGTCCACGCCGTCCCCAAACACATGCTCGCCACCATGCACAAGCAAAACTCCCGCACCGTCATCGAATGATGTGACAAAAGGACTGTCCTTTTGTCACGAGGGCCCTGCACCCTTGGCATGCGAACATATATTCGTATATATAACTAAGTTTTGATAGAATCGGTATCGTTGGCGGCAGTTCCATGTGCCGGGCAACGCCCTCCATCTGATGGGAGGTGATGCCCATGACCGATTTGATTGATTTCGTGAGACTTCTGACCGCTTTGGTCTCGTTCTTCACGGCGCTTGTCGGCCTTTCCGAGGCACTCAAGCAGCGTTCGAAGCGCAACAGAAGGGGTCGCCGCCGCTAAGACGTTGACCCCCTAATGCAAACAACGGCGCTGCCCAGCTTTGCAGAACTTGGGCTGCCGTCGACATTATTCTACCCACGAATGACATTTTGGACAATCGGTAATGCCGCTCCAAAAGCCAGGTGGGTTGTGACAAAGGGACTGTCCCTTTGTCACATCCAAAATATTGCCTTTACGTGTTGATGCACACGGTGTGCAATAATACTCGCACTGTGCAATAGCGCACAGGTTGAGTAACAAGGAGGACGCTTGTCCCAGCTCGAGAAATGCGATCGCCGGTCCCTTCGCTCGCAGCGTGCCCTTCGCCAGGCACTTGCCAGCGAGCTTGCCGAAAGCGGCGACCTTTCGCGCATTAATGTCGCGTCGCTCACCGAGCGCGCTGGCCTTACGCGCCGCACGTTCTATTCGCACTACCGCGATATCCCTGACTTTATCAGCCAGATCGAGAACGGCCTGCTTGCCGAGATTCGCGAGCGGGTGGAGCTTATCACCGCAGCTCAATTACCCGATCTTTACCGCAACATCGACGAGCTCGAGCCGGCACCCGGTTCGGTTGAGCTGCTGCGCTATCTTGCGGCTAATCGCGACCTTATCGGGGCCCTGCTGGGCCCGGGCGGCGACCCCGCCTTTATTAAAAAGATCATCGATACCGCCCGCGAGGCCGTGGTGCCGCGTGCACAGACGGGCATTTTGGGTTTGGCACTGGGCACCTTCTTTGACTACTACGTCACCTATGTTGTGAGTGCCGAGGTCGGCATGATCCAACGTTGGTTTGAGCGTGACCTTTCCGAATCGCCCGAGACCATGGCGCGCATTATGACGGTCATCGCTTTTGTGCGCCCTGGTGACCTGTATGGCCAACCCATCGATATCAACGTGCCGGAATACGGCATGAAGCTATTGAATCTGCAGCTCGAGGACGCGGCCGACACCGCCGCAGCCGTCGAGTCCAACAACTAAGAGGAGAGACAGATGAGCAAACTCGTCGAGGGCATCAAGGACCGCATGGTCGCTGCCGCACGCGAGGCCGCGCCCGCCGTGGTGGACGCCGCGCAGAAGGCCGCGACCGCGGCTGCCGAGAAAGTTGCCGAGGCAGTTGCCGATGCCAAGAACGCGGCAGGGGAGACGTCCATCGCCAGTGAGCCCGCCACCGCCACCGAGCCCGTAGCCGCCGCCCACGCCCCCGAAGGCGCGATCTTCAACCCCGGCAACGCCCACGGCAACCTGCACCTGGGCATCGACGTGGGCTCCACCACCGTTAAGCTCGCCGTGCTCAACGACGACAACCAGATTGTCTACGCCAAGTACCAGCGTCACCACACCGACGTCCGTGCCTGCGCCCGCGACCTGTTCGAGGGCGCTGCGACCGTGCTGCCGACGGTCCAGATGACCTGCGCCATTACCGGCTCGGGTGGTCTGCTGCTGTCCCAGTGGCTCGACCTGGAGTTTGTCCAGGAAGTCATCGCCAGCAAGCGTGCTGTCGAGACCCTTATCCCGGCCACCGATGTCGCCATCGAGCTGGGCGGCGAGGACGCCAAGATCATCTACTTTGATAACGGCATCGAGCAGCGCATGAACGGCACCTGCGCTGGCGGTACGGGCGCCTTCATCGACCAGATGGCAACCCTGCTGCACACCGATGCCAGCGGCCTCAACGAGCTCGCGGCCAACGCCACCACCATCTATCCCATCGCCAGCCGCTGCGGCGTTTTTGCCAAGACCGACGTGCAACCGCTGCTCAACGAGGGCGCCCGCTCCGAGGACGTGGCCGCCTCCATCTTCCAGGCTGTCGTGACCCAGACTATCTCGGGTCTGGCGTGCGGCCGTCCCATCCGCGGTAACGTCGCCTTCCTGGGCGGCCCGCTACAGTACCTCTCCGAGCTGCGCCACCGCTTCTATCTCACGCTCAACCTGGACGAGGAGCACCGCATCGTGCCCCAAAACGCCCACCTGTTTGTGGCGAGCGGTGCCGCCATGGCGCACGAGTCCAATAAGCTCAGCACGTTCCCGCAGCTCATCGAGGCCATCGATGCCCTGGGTGACACGCAGGGTGCCGAGGTCGAGCGCCTGGATCCGCTCTTTGCCACCACCGAGGACTTTGCCGAGTTCAAGGGTCGCCACGACCAGGAAGTCGTCCCCAAGGGCAAGCTCGACGGCTACACCGGCCGCGTGTTCATCGGCATCGACGCCGGCTCCACCACCATGAAGGCCGCACTCGTGGGCGAGGACGGCCAGCTGCTGCACACCTGGTACGGCAACAACAACGGCGACATCCTAGGCACGGCCAAGGTCATCATGGCCGATTTCTACAACCATATCCCTGCAGGCTGCACCATCGGCCACGTGACCACCACGGGCTACGGCGAGGCGCTGCTCATCGAGGCCCTCAAGGCCGACTCCGGCGAGATCGAGACCGTCGCGCACCTGCGTGGCGCCAAGGCATTTCTGCCCGGCGTGGAGTTCATTCTGGACATCGGCGGCCAGGACATGAAGTGCCTGCGCGTCAAGGACGGCGTGATTGAGCACATCATGCTCAACGAGGCCTGCTCGTCGGGTTGCGGTAGCTTTATCGAGAGCTTCGCCGTCTCTATGAACATGGACGTGCGCGCGTTCGCCGACGCCGCCATCCATGCCAAGGCCCCGGTCGACCTGGGCAGTCGCTGCACGGTCTTTATGAACTCGCGCGTCAAGCAGGCGCAAAAGGAAGGCGCCACGGTGGGCGACATTGCGGCCGGCCTGTCCTATTCCGTCATCAAGAACGCCTTGTTCAAGGTCATTAAGCTGCGCGACCCCAAGGAGATTGGCAGCCAAGTGATCGTCCAGGGCGGCACCTTTATGTCCGACGCTACGCTGCGTGCGTTTGAGCAGCTCACTGGCGTTCACGCCGTGCGTCCCGACATCGCCGGCTGCATGGGCGCCTATGGTGCGGCCCTGCTCGCCCGCGATCGCGCCGGTGCCGATGGCACCTCGACCATCCTTTCGGCTGAGGACATCGCGCACCTTACCGTGACGCAAAAGCATGTCCGCTGCGGTCGCTGCTCCAACAACTGCCAGCTCACCGTCAACGACTTTGGCGGCGGCAGGCGCTTCATTACCGGCAACCGCTGCGAGAAGGGCGCCGGCCACAAAAAGCAGAAGACCGAGGCCCCCAACCTCTTCAAAAAGAAAAATGAGCTGCTCTTTAACCGCGAGGTCCTGAGTCCCGACGAGGCTCCGCGCGGCACCGTGGGTATCCCGCGCGCGCTCAACATGTACGAGAACTACCCCTTCTGGCACGCCTTCTTTACGCACCTGGGCTTTAGCGTGCAGCTGTCCGACCAGTCGAGCAAAAAGACCTACCAGGCGGGCATCGAGTCCATGCCGTCCGAGAGCGTGTGCTATCCGGCCAAGATGAGCCACGGTCACGTGATGAACCTTATCGACCGCGATGTCGACTTTATCTGGATGCCGTGCGTGCGCTGGGAGCGCAAGGAGGATCCGACCGCCGGCAACTGCTATAACTGCCCCATCGTCATGAGCTACCCCACGGCGCTGGCGCTCAACATCGACGAGATCCGTGAGCAGAACATCGAGTTCCTGTACCCGTTTGTGCCCTATCACGACAAGACCGAGCTCAAGCGCCGTCTATACCAGGTGCTCGCCGTCGACCGTGTGGCCGATGCTGAGGCCGGTCGCGGTCGCGTGCGCGGTCCCAAAATCACGCGCTCTGAGGTCGATGCCGCCGTCAACGCCGCCTACGAGGCCGACGCGCGTTTTCACGAGGACATCCAGACCATGGGCGAGGAGGCCCTTAAGTGGGTCGAGGACCACGGCGGCCACGGCATCGTACTCGCCGGCCGTCCTTACCACAACGACCCCGAGATCAACCACGCCCTGCCCGAACTTATCTCGAGCTTTGGCTTTGCGGTCTTTACCGAGGATTCGCTTGCGCACCTGGTGAAGCCCGAGCGTCCGATTCGCGTCGTCGACCAGTGGATGTACCACAGCCGCCTGTACGCCGTCGCCCGTTTTGTGACGATGCGCAATGACCTGGACCTGATCCAGCTCAACTCTTTCGGCTGCGGTCTCGATGCCCTGACTACCGACCAGGTGCAGGAGATTCTGGAGGCCAGCGGCAAGATCTACACCGTGCTCAAGATCGACGAGGTGTCCAACCTGGGCGCCGCGCGCATCCGCATCCGCTCGCTCATGGCAGCGCTCAAGGACCAGGAGGCCGAGCGCTTGGCCGAGGCCACGGCCGCGGGCGAGGCCTACGAGCAGGGCGATGCCGCGCCGGTGGCTCCCTCCAAGGATGCCCCCGCGTTCGCGAGCCGCAAGTACACGTTCGAGGCGCAGCGTGAGAGCGCCTCGACCGCATGGCCCAAGGTGCCCTTTACCGAGCAGATGCGTGACGAGGGCTATACCATCCTGTGCCCGCAGATGGCGCCGATCCACTTTGACCTGGTCAAAGAGGTGTTCCGCGGTGCCGGCTACAACTTGGAGCTGCTGCCCTCAACCGATCACGACGCCGTCGAGGCTGGCCTGCGCTATGTGAACAATGACATTTGCTATCCGTCGATCCTGGTAACGGGTCAGATTATGGAGGCCATCGAGAGCGGTCGGTACGATCTGTCCAAGACGGCCGTGGTTATCAGCCAAACCGGCGGCGGCTGCCGTGCCACCAACTACATCGCGCTCATCCGCAAGGCTCTGCGCGAGAGCGGCCACCCCGAGATCCCGGTGATCTCGCTTTCGGCCGTGGCGCTCGGCGAGGACAACCCCGGCTTTAAGATTACGCCGGCGCTGCTTAAGCAGGCCGTGTACGCGGTGCTCTTTGGTGACGTCATGATGCAGATGCTCTACCGCTGCCGCCCGTACGAGGCCACGCCCGGTGCCGCCAACGCGCTCTACGAGGAGTACATGGCGCGCGCCCGCAAGCTGGCGCCTAAGTTCAACAGGCACAACTACACCAAGCTGTGCCGCGAGGCCATCCGCGCGTTCGACACCATGCCGCTTGTGGGCGAGGGCACCAAGCCGCGCGTGGGCGTGGTCGGCGAGATCTTGGTCAAGTTCCACCCCACGGCTAACAACCATGTGGTCGACGTGATCGAGCGCGAGGGCTGCGAGGCCGTGGTGCCGGGCCTGCTCGACTTCTTCCTGTACTCCATGAGCAATGCCGAGCTGCAGAAGGACGAGCTGGGAAGCTCTGCCACTACGCGCGCGGGCATGCAAGCGCTTATTAAGCTCGTGGACTGGATGCGTACGCCGGTGGAGGAGATGCTCGAGAAGTCCCGCCGCTTTGAGGCGCCCGAGCGCATCGGCACCATGGCCGACAAGGCCCGTACGGTGCTTTCGGTGTGCAACAACATGGGCGAAGGCTGGTTGCTTACGGCCGAGATGCTCGACCTGATTGACCACGGCGCACCCAATATCATCTGCACGCAGCCCTTCGCGTGCCTGCCCAATCACGTGGTGGGCAAGGCCGTAATCAAGGAGCTGCGCCGCCAGCATCCCGAGAGCAACATCGTCGCGGTGGACTACGACCCCGGCGCGTCCGAAGTCAATCAGCTCAACCGCATTAAGCTCATGATCAGCGTGGCTAAGGAGAACATGCGCGCCGGCAAGGGCTTTAAGCTCGAGAAGGTGGCGCCGCTCGCGATGGACGAGGTCACCGGCCAGATGCGTGCCCATGACGGCTGCGTGAGCTGCGGACCTGCCAGCGAGGAGGCCGTGGCATCGGTCGCCAAGCGTCTGGGGCGCGGCATTAAGAAGTAACTGGCCTGCTATGGGCTAGATGTGAGACAAACGGGTGGTAGCCGTGCCGGCTACCACCCGTTTTTGCTGGACATATGTTGCGTAAATCGTTTTGTCGCAGCCTTCTATGCACTCGATTTTCGGAAGTGCGGGGAAAAACGCGAACCTCCCGAGCGCACCGCCTTTTTAGACTCTCGCGACCTGCGGTTTTGTTTTAAAAAAAAGCCGGTCTGGTCGGCGAAACCCGATTTTTCCCCGCACTTCCGAAAACAGCGGTTCAGCAGCGCCAAAAAATGCCCTCAAAATCGAGAGTTAATGAACAGGTGTTGCCGTTCGCCGCAAATTACCGTCCGTTTATAGAACCCACCCCCAGCGCGCGTCCTCCTTACGGTTGAATAAATACACATCTATGGAATTACGTAAGAGAGGACCGTCCCATGAGCTACAAGACCGTTTGTGTTGCCGGCGGCGGCGTGTTGGGAAGCCAGATTGCCTTTCAGGCTGCCTACTGCGGCTTTGATGTAACGATTTGGCTGCGCAGCGAGGGCAGCATCGGCCGCACCCAGCCCAAGATCGATCATGTGCGCGAGGAGTACATCGCTGCTATCGAGGGCATGGCGGACGGCACGGGCGAGTGGTGTGCCGGTATCGCCGATAGCGGCCAGCCCTTCGACAAGGAGGCGGCACTCGCCGCCGTTGAGCGTGCCTACTCCACGCTCAAGCTGGAGCTCGATCTTGCCAAGGCCGTGGCCGACGCCGATCTGGTCATCGAGTCTATGGCCGAGGACACCCAGGCAAAGATCGACTTCTACAAGAAGCTCGCCCCGGTCCTGCCGCAAAAGACCGTCATCGTGACGAACTCCTCCACGCTGCTGCCGAGCACCTTTGCCAAGTACACCGGCCGCCCCGAGAAGTACCTGTCGCTGCACTTTGCCAACTCCATCTGGAAGAACAACATGACCGAGGTCATGGCCCAGAGCCAAACCGACAAGCGCTACTTCGACGAGCTCGTCGACTTCGCCAACGATATCCGCATGCTTGCCCTGCCCGTCAACAAGGAAAAGAACGGCTACCTGCTCAATTCCATGCTGGTGCCGTGGCTGCTTTCGGGCCTTGACCTGTATGTCTCGGGCGTGAGCGACCCCAAGAGCATCGATCTCGCGTGGACGCGCGGCACCGGCGCTCCCAAGGGTCCGTTTCGCGTATTCGACACGGTGGGTATCCAGACGGCCTACAACATCGTCATGCAGTATCAGAAGGTCCCGGGCCTGGTGGGCCCGCTGCTCAAGAAGATGATGATGCCCTACAACTTTAAGGCTATGGCATCCGTCCTCAAGAAAATGCTCGACGAAGGTAAGCTGGGCGAAAGCTCGGGCGAGGGCTTCTTCAAGTACTAAAAAATGACATCTCGGGGACGGAGGAAAACGGATCATTTTCGGCCGCCAACAGTGAGAAGATGGACCCAGAAATAGAAAGGAGTGGCAATGGGCCGGCTCGGGCTTTGAGGACAAGCTGCTGCAAGCCCAGGGCGATTTTTCGCTCAACGCGGGCCAGCACAGCGTGACCTATCTGCCAAACGACAAGACGGCAACGACCGGTCGCTACCAGGTGCTGCTGTACGACAACAGCTTTGGCGCGGCCAAGAGCTACCCCAAGTTCGACTGGGGCCAGCTGGGCGCCGCGGTGGTGACCGACTATAGCAAGGGCACGCATTCGTTTGGGCGCATCTTTACGGTGGACGAGACCGCGCGCACCTACGAGCTTGTGGACCAGATCGCAGTGCCGTTCTCGGGCTACGTAAGCAGCGCACAGCGCGTTGGCGATTCGAATAGTATGCTCGTGGCTTCGGGCCAGGCCAAGACCTTCACCGAGTACGATCGGTACGGTCTGGCCATCACCACCTACGAGATGGAAGCCGAATAGTACATCTACCGCGTGTACAAGTACGAGCTGTAGAGCCGCGCTTAGGTTTGACCAATGGAGTATGAAAACACGCCGTTCGCCGATGTCCCCTCCGCGAATGGCAGCCATATGGTTTGATGTCAGAAACATATAGTGTCGACAGCCTACTGGCGACGTTCCCCCTGATATCGGAGGTTCCAGGTATGTTTCGCGCTCCGTTAAACAACTATCGGTTGGGCTAACATGGGTCGCCGTGCTACTTCGATAACCCTTGCAGTGGTCTGCCTGGCTGTGCTCCTGGGCGCTACAGGGCTGTTTGCTATAAGCCGAGAAACGTCTTATATGCAGGAATGCGCTTCCGAAGGGTTTGCCATTGATGGTTACTATCGGGATGACAAAACGAGTCGGGAAACCCTGGCTTTTCTTGAGGAGGACAACTGTCGATGGCAGCTGGTCGACCAAGACGGAATCTGCGCAGACGGGCAGTTTAAGCGTATGGACGACCCCAATATCCTGGTGTTAAAGAGGGAAAACGGCGAAGAATTCGGTACGGTCCACGTGGCGTATATGTCACGCCGACGCGAGCAAGGCCAGCTCTATCTATTTAGAAATAGCAAAGTGACCCGATTTTATCTGGTGAGCACCAAACCTGCGTTTACGGTGGAGTCTGGCGATGTTGATCCGGCCAGTTGATTCACGGCAATAAAACGGCGAGCGGGGCGCGGGTGTGAACTGAACCCCGCTATTTGCTCGTGTCCGTATCGCGTCTGCGCCTCGTCGTAGCTTGCATCCGTGCGAGCGTTCATCCCGCGCTGGCATCACTTCACATCGAACTCCACGCGATCGAGTTCGGGCACATTGAGGTCGATGAGCTTGCGGGCTACGCGGCGGTCGTGTGCCCCGAGCGTCTCGCTTGTCGTCACGTGGGCGACAATCTCGCGCTCGATCATGCCCTCTTCCTCGCCTTCGGCAGCCGAGGTCTCGACGGCGACGGTGTAATCCTTAAAGCCCGGCAGCACCGCGGCAAGTTCGCGCGTGGTCTCGGTGACGCCGTAGCCGTCCTGCACGCCGGCCTGCGCCGAGCCAATAGACCCCGCGGTCATAACGATGCAGGGGATGGCAAAGATCACCGTGCCCACGATGATGTGGCGGCGCACCCTGCGCGATAGCTCGCTGACCTCGGCGTTTTCTTCAGCAGTCACAATACCGTCGCCGTTCAGGTCGCGCTTGAGCGGCACGCGCAAAAGAAGCAGCACGGCTTCGGCGGCCAGCGCGATAAAGACCACGTTGATGCCAAACTCGTAGAGGGCCGAGAGGAACAGCGACCCGCTCGCGATGGCAATGCCGTAACCCGCCGCGCACAGGGGCGGCATGAGCGCGGTCGCGACGGCCACGCCGGCAATGAGCGTCGAAGGCTCCTGGTCGCGCGAGTTACCCAGCCCGCCCGCAAAGCCGCCCGCGAGCGCGACGGCAAGGTCCCATACGGTGGGTGTCGAGTTGTCGATGATGGCGGCCGTGGTGGTGCCAAGGGGCGAGAGCTTAAAATACAGCGTGGACGTGATCAGGCAAAAGACCATCTGCAACGCGAGGCTGGCAACGGCCTCGACGGTAATCTCGCGGTCGAGCGTGGCAATGCCGTATGCCATGGCAAGCACCGAGCCCATGAGCGGGCAGATAAGCATGGCGCCCACGATGGCAATGTCCGAATCGATATCGAGGCCGATGCTCGCGATGAGCATGGCGATGATGAGGATGCACAGGTGAGAGCCGGTCAGGCGCGCCCCATTTACAAAGCGCTTGCGAATCACGTGATAGGGTGCGCGACCCTCGCGAATGTTGAATGCACGCCTCAGGAAGCGGCCGGCGTTCTCCATGACCTCGCTATAGGCAGGGCGGATGCCGTGGCGCCGGTGATGGCGCTCGCGCAGTCGCTTGAGCTGCTGGTTATCGAGTTTCATGTTCACCTCGCTCCGCCGCGGGCTATGCATCGCGCCCGCCGCCTCTACTCTACACCGCGGCAGGCGGGGTGGTCATCTTAACGTGAAACTTAGACGAGTAGGTAAAGGGGGCGCGTCAAATACGGTTGACGCCGAGGGTTTCGGCAGATACAGAAAAGCGCGGGGCCGGATGGTCTCCGACCCCGTGCTCTACATGGGTGCGTTGTTATTGGGTTTAGCCCAGCAGGCTCAATCCCACGGAGATGAACGCCAGGATTACGCCGACGATGGACTCGCCGCCCAGCAGGCCGCTGGCGACAACCAGGCCCTGCTCCTGGAAGGCGGCATCCTTGGCAGCCTTATCCTCGTCCGAAAGACCTGCCTCGGCGTCGCGGTGTGCGGCCCACTTGTCGTAGGCGAGCTTGACGCAGGAGCCCAAGAAGGCCGTGAGCGACATGTAGAACGGCAGGTACACACCCAGGCCGATCATCATGGCCGGAATGCCGAGCCAGTACATGACGATGCCGGCGATAAAGCCGCCTGCGAACCACGGCACGCTCGGGATGCCCGAGACCATGGTGGCGACCACGCTTGCCTGCGCGGCCACAAAGCTCTTGTCGGGGCCGAAGGCGTCCGGACCATAGGCGGTAACGAGCGCGACCATGACGGCGGCAGCGACCAGGGCGCCCACGATGCCGCCAATGGCCTGGCCGACCCACTGTGCGCGCGGGTTGGTACCCAGTACGGCTCCGGCCTTAAAGTCGTTCATGACGTCGCCAGCAAGGCCGCACGCCACGGCCACGATGCCGGCGATAAAGAACAGCTTGACCTGCGTGAGCTGCGCGAAGGCTGCCACGATGAGCATGACGATGAGGCCAAAGATCTCCATGGGGTCGATGCCCGTCTGGCCACAGCTCTGCGCGCTCATGATGGTGGTGACAAAGGTGAACAGCGTGACGATGACGGCCGGGACGGGACCGAGGTCGAGCGCGATGGCAACGATCACGGCAATGGCGGCGGTGCCCAGGCCGATGATGCCGGCGTCGAGCTTAAGCGAGCCCGAGATGAGCGACTGCTCGTCGGTGTCGGTGGAGCTGTCGGCTGCAAGACCGCGGACGATACCGGCGACCTGCGGCAGGATGTCCTTAAGGACGACGGCGACGCCAAAGCCCATCATAAGGCCCATACCGAGGGACTTGACGATACCCTGCGCGGTCGCAATATCGAACAGGCCGGCAGCGGTGCCGCCAACGATGATGCCAAAGTTGCCCAGTAGCGCGCCGGCAAACCAGAAGGCGACGGGGGCGAAGCCCACGAGGAAGCCGATGGACAGCAGCATGGGCGAGTTGTAGATGGCAAAGGTCACGCCGGGGATATTGAGCGTGCACAGCATACTGGGCACCACGCCCAGGGCGTCGCGCAGCACGCTGTAGATGCCTGCGATGGCCATGGAGCCAAAGAGCTGCTTGCCGGTCTTGCCGCCGGCCTCGGTGGCGCGCAGGGTCTGAGCTGCGGCGTTGCCGGTGGGGAACTCCAGCGCGGCGTCCACGATAAAGTGACGGTGGATGAGCGCTGTCGCCAGAAGGCCCAAGATGGTGCCGGCGAGCGCCACGATAAACATGTCGAGCCAGCTGATCTGGTCGGCATAGCCCAGCATCCAGGCACCCGGGATGGTAAACGCCAGGCCGCCGGCGACCATGGCGCCCGCAGACATGATGGTGTGGGTGACGTTGGCCTCGTTGAGGCTGGCGTTGCCCATGAGCTTCAGGAAGAACAGCGAAATGACGGCAGCGAAAATGATCGGCCAGGGGAGGGCGCCCATCTTGAGGGCGGTATAGGCCGAGCTTGCCGTGATGATCACGCAGCCAAGGACGCCAATGACGACGCCGCGCAGCGTGAGTTGACCGCGCATCGAGGTGCGGTTCGAGGGATTGCTCATATAGAACTCCTTTGCGTATATCCGCTTCCCCCGCAAGCGCCGCTACGGATACGGCGCGGGAAGTCGGGTTACCAAGGGCCGCCGCGTGAGCTCGCGCACGACCGCGCACCAGTATAGCCGCAAGCTAGTCGTTTTGGGATGACTGGTTTAGGTAGGCGATATACTGCTGGACAGACGAAAGGAGCGCCGACGATGCTTAATGGGTGCGCATATATATTGACGGTCGACGTGGGCAACACGTTCATTCGCTTTGGCCTGTTTGCCGAGGATTCGGCCGCGGCGCAGGAATGCCCGCTTGCGACGTGCGAGATCACGACGCCGTCGAGCATCACGGCCGACGAGGCGCGCATGAGGCTCGCGCAGGTCATGGGCGCGCTGTCAGCCGATGCGGGCATGCCGGGTGCGCTCGTTCCCGCAGCCGCAGTGCTGAGTTGCGTGGTGCCGGCGCTCGAGCGCCCGTGGAAGGCGGCGCTTTCCCGCACTTGCACGGGGCGCGTGCTCACCGTGGGGCCGGGCCTCAAGACCGGTATGCCCGTGCACTACGACGATCCAGCAGAGATCGGTCCCGACCGCATCGCCGACGCCGTGGCGGCCCGTGCCGTCTACGGCTCTCCGTGCATCGTGATCGACCTGGGCACGACGACCAATATCGAGGTCATCGATGTGCACGGAACCTTTGTCGGCGGCGTCATCGCGCCGGGTCTGGCACTTGGCGCCCGCTCGCTTTCGGCCGCTGCGGCGCGCCTGCCGCAGGTCGAGCCCTCGGCACCCACGCATGTGATCGGTCGCAACACACGCGAGGCCATGCGCTCGGGCGTGGTCTTGGGCGAGGTGGCCCGCATCGACGGCATGCTCGACATGGTACTTGCCGAGATGCGCGCGACCAAGGCGGCGGGGGAGGGCAGCGTGCCCATTGTCATTACCGGCGACGATGCCGAGGCGCTCGCGGCGTTGGTCGGCCACAGCCTGACGGTAGACGACGCACTGACACTGCGGGGTCTCGCCGAGCTGTATCGCATCAATCAAAAGCCCCGTCGCGCGTAGTGATGGGGCGGTGGGACAAAAACGTTTCCACCTTTCACCTGCTACAATGGGTCAAAATGTTGCGATTACGGAGGTGTCTGCCATGTCGGACGATCTTCATCAAACTGCGTCGGGCAAGCGCCGCGACGTTATTAGCTGGGACGAGTTCTTTATGAGCGTGGCCATCGCCGCGCAGCGCCGCAGCAAGGATCCCAATACGCAGGTGGGCGCGTGCATCGCCAGCACCAACCACCGTATCCTTTCGGTGGGCTACAACGGTACGCCCTCGGCACTCAACGACGACTTTTTCCCGTGGGGCACGAGCGACGACCCGTTGCAGGATAAGCACAACTACGTGGTGCATGCCGAGGCCAACGCCGTGCTCAACTACCGCGGCTCGCTCAAAGACCTTGAGGGTTCCACGGTCTACGTCACGCTGTTCCCGTGCCACGACTGCGCCAAGATCCTGGCGCAGGTGGGCGTGGGCGAGGTCGTCTACCTGGACAACAAGTATGCCGATACCGACGACGGCCGTATCAGCCGCCGCATTCTCGACTCCTGCGGCATCAGCTACCGCCAGGTCATCGTCGATGTCCAGATTGGCACCGGGGAACAAACTCAGCAGTAGCGGCAATGTGTGCTAGCGCCGGGCGTCTGCAAAAGCAGCTCAAAGAGCCCTGTCCCAAATTGACTACTCGTGAAAGTCGTGTCCGCACGCATGGCTGGCGCCTAAGCGGGTACATGGCTGTAGTAACATAGCCCCTGTCCGCGGGCGTGCCCGCGTTATTGTGAGAAAGGAGCCCCTGTGGCTGTTAACGAAGAGCTGCTTAAGAAGGTTCTTGAAGAGATCCGCCCCAACCTGCAGGCCGATGGCGGCGATATGGAGTATGTGGGCGTCGACGACGAGGGTGTTGTCAAGCTGGAGCTGCAGGGCGCCTGCGCCGGCTGCCCCATGAGCTCGCTGACCCTGTCTATGGGCATCGAGCGCATCCTGAAGGAGCACGTTCCTGGCGTTACCCGCGTTGAGCAGGTCAATGCTTCCGGCGAGGCCGAGGACCTGTACGACGAGTACGCGCCGTTCTAAGATGCGAAAGCTGCGGACGGTACGCTCCGCATAGACGTTACGCCCAAATATGCGGCTGCGAGCGTAAGGCCCGCGGCCGCATTTGTATGTAGGGAGCAGGGGACCGATATGCTCAACGACCTCTACCATATGCTTGATCCCGTCGCCATTTCGGCGGGGCCCATCACGATCTACTGGTATGGTCTGGCCTATGTGGTCGGCGCCCTGCTCACGGCGGTCGTCATGTATCGCACGCAGCGTCGCTGGGGTTTCGACATTACGGTCGACGACCTGACGAGCGTCGTGGTCGGTGTGGTCTTTGGCCTTATCATTGGCGCCCGTCTGTTCTACGTCATCTTTTACGGCGACGGCTACTACTGGGCGCATCCGCTCGAGATCTTTGCCACCAACGAGGGCGGCATGAGTTTCCATGGCGGCCTGGTGGGCGGCATCATCGGCGGCGTGCTCGTGTGCCGCATGTACAAGCTCGATGCGTGGACTTTGGCAGACCTCGCGGTCATCGGTGCTCCGCTGGCCCTGTGCCTGGGGCGCTGCGCCAACTTTGTCAACGGTGAGCTGTGGGGCAAGCCGACCGATTTGCCCTGGGGCGTGATCTTTGGCGGCACCGCGGGCGATATGCCGCGCCATCCCTCCCAGCTCTACGAGGCATTTCTCGAGGGCATTGTGCTCTTCTGCATTCTGCAGGTGCTCAGCCGCAAAAAACCGCTGCTTCCTCAGGGAACGTTTATGGGCGTGTTTGTGATGGGTTACGGCATCGTCCGCTTCCTCATTGAGTTTGTGCGCGTACCCGATGCCCAGCTGGGCTATCTGCTGGGCGGCGTCATCACCATGGGTCAGCTACTGAGCCTGCCACTCGTGATTGCGGGCCTGGCGCTCATCATCTTTGCCCTTCGTCGCGACCGTCCCCAGCGCATCTACCTCGACGTCTAGCCACCACATGCCACCGCAAAGGGGCAGGCACCTTGGTGGTGGTTTTGCCGGGCAACGATGACAGAACCGTAACGTTTCCCCAGATAAAACCTGCCAAAATAAACCTGTCCCTTTTTGGCAGGTTTCTAGAAAGGCTATTCGGACTGTGAAGGATTCCGACCTCTCCGCAACGGCTGCGCGTGACGCCGCCCGCATCGTTTGGTTTAAGCGCTATCCCGCCAAACAGACGCTCATCGCATTTTTGCTCGCCCTGCTGGCGACCACGGCGTTTTCCATCGATCCCGCCCCGGTGTCGAGCAATGCGGTCCTGGCGATCGATCCCAAGGCGACGGGCGCGCTCTACGTGTGCTACGAGGTGCTTCTCTCGTTTGCCGGCCATACCGACGCAGTGATGCTGCTCGCGCTTGCCTGTTTGCTCACACTGCCGTTTCGCTATGTGTTCTTTGGCCGCGGTGACGCTTGGCGCCCGTCGGTCGTGCTGCCATCGCTGTTCTTTGCCGTTTGCATGGTGTTCGGCCGTAGCTACGACCTCACCGATTCGGCTGAGATTGTGCTGGGCGACAAGGCACGCGTTATCTGCGCCTGGATTGGTGGCGCGGGCTGGATGCTTCTGGCGATTGTGGCCTTCTATCTGGCTTTTGAGTTTTTGGATTGGTTGGGCTCCCGCCGCATTCCGTTTTCGGAGGCGCATTTTGGCCGCGTGTGGCGTGTTGTCCACGCCGTGCTCTCGGTTCATCCCTTTGTCGGGCCGTTTCTTGTGCTCATGATTGTCTGGGCGCCCACGCTTATCGCCTCGCTGCCCGGCCTCTTTATGGGAGACACGGGCGCGCAGGTCCGCCAATGGTTCAACTACCCCAACGGCACGAGCGATTACCTACGCCTGCTTAACCCCAACGTGCTACTCAACGGACATCATCCGGTGGTGCACACGGCCATCATCGGCTCGTGTGTGCAGCTGGGGCTTTCGCTATTTAACAGTGCCAATGCGGGCCTTGCCATCTACACTTGTGCCCAATTCGTCATCACCGCCGCCTGCATGTCCTATTCCATATCGTCGCTGCGCAAGCTGGGCGTGAGCCTGCCGGTCCGCGGCGTCATCTTGCTGTTCTTTGCGTTTATGCCGATGTTCTCCAACTACGCGGTGCTGCTGACCAAAGATGTACTTTTTGCCGATGCGTTTTTGGTACTGCTCGTTCAGACCGTCAAGCTCGTGGCATGTGGCCTACCCCGTCGCGATGCCAATGCCGAGCGTGCGGGCGAACAGAAGCCCGTGCTCTTTGCGCGCCATGACTGGCTGTTGCTCGTGCTGGGTGCCATGGGTTCCACGTTTTTGCGCAATGGCGGCCTGGTCTTTCCGTTGGCGGCCTGCGTGATTGCGGCGGCGTTTTGCGTCTGGGATGTACATGTCGCTCGTCGTGCGGCTAAGCAGATGGGCACCACGGTCTCATGCGCCACGTCGCGCTTCCGCTGGGTCGGCGTGCTCGCAGTGCTTACGCTCTGCCTTGTCTCCAACATGTATTTCACCAAGGTATTTATGCCGGCGCACGATATCACGCCGGGCTCCAAGCGCGAGATCCTCTCGATTCCGTTTCAACAGACGGCACGCTTCGTCCAAAAGCACGATGGCCTCAACTCGGGCGTCAACCCCACGGTTAAGGAGGACGGCACCATCGTGGAAGCTCCCTGCGACGGCTTGGTGACCGATGAGGAGCGCGCTGTGATCGATCGCGTGCTTAAGTACGAGAACCTGGGCCGTCGCTACAACCCCGACAAGTCGGATGCCGTCAAAAACTGTTTTAACGAGTATGCTTCGCAGGAGGACATCGACGCCTATTTTGAGGTGTGGGCCCAGATGTTCAAAAAGGACCCCGAGTGCTATATCTCGGCACTCGTCAATAACTACTACGGGTACTTCTATCCGAGTGCTCGTGATGCATGGGTCTACAGCACGGCACGCAGTGCCGAGATCATGGCTAAGCCCGATAACCTCAAGTACTTTGACTTCCATCCGGTCGATAGCAAAGCCGTGCGCTGGTGCGACCATCTGATCAACCTGTACCGTGTGGCGGTGCAGCGCATCCCGTTTATTTCGCTCACCATGAGCTCGGCCACCTATGTGTGGATCATGATTGCCGTGGTGGTCTACCTGCTGCGTCGTCATTCATGGCGTGCACTGGCGATCTGGGTGCCGCTGTTGGGCGTGCTCGCCGTGTGCCTGATCGGTCCATGTAACGGATCGACCTACATGCGCTACCTGTACCCAGTCATTGCATGCATGCCTTTTGCCATCGGTGCCACGATCACCCGCAGCGACCTTCTGTGGACCTAATTTGGCTCATTGAGGTCAGGCCTTTTTGCGCCAAGGGGCTGCATCATCACGACGCCTTCATTTTGGGGTTTATCTTGCAGGCCGGTAGGTATATCATAACGACGTTTGTTTATATTGCCCGAGCATTCACGCTGGGCTTTAGGTCGAAACCGATAGGAGACACGTATGTCCGGACACTCTAAGTGGGCCACAACCAAGCATCGTAAGGGCGCGCAGGACGCCAAGCGTTCCGCCCTCTTCTCCAAGCTCAGCCGCAACATCACCGTTGCTGCCCGTCTCGGTGGCGATCCGCTGCCCGAGAACAACGCCAGCCTCGCTGCTGCCGTCGCCAAGGCTAAGGCTCAGTCCATGCCTAAGGACAAGATTAAGTCCGCTATCGATAAGGCCTTTGGTTCGGGTGCCGACGCCGCCGTCTACGAGAACATCGTGTACGAGGGCTACGGTCCCGCCGGTGTCGCCGTCTACGTCGACTGCCTGACCGACAACCGCAACCGTACCGCCGCTGATGTCCGTTCCGCCTTCTCCCACGCTGGTGGCAACCTGGGCACCTCCGGCTCCGTTGCCTTCCAGTTTGAGCGCAAGGGTCAGATCGTCGTCGCCAAGGAGATCCTGGACGAGAACGCCAAGAAGGAGACCATGATCGCCAACGGTGCTGCCGGTGACGAGGATGAGTTCATGATGGCCATCGCCGAGGCCGGTGGCGAGGACTACGAGGACGCCGGCGAGGAGTGGATCGTCTGGACCGCTGCCAACGACGTCATGGCTGTCTCCAAGGCACTCGAGGAGCAGGGCATCCAGGTCAAGGGCTCCGAGACCACCATGGTCCCGACCACCCCGACCGAGGTTTCTGGCACCGACGCCAAGAAGGTTCAGCGCCTCATTGACCGTCTTGAGGAGCTTGACGACGTCCAGGACGTCTACAGCACCATGGACATGACCGACGAGGTCATCGCTGCCCTCGAGGAGGAGTAGCGCCCGCACGGATTGAGCCGTGCATATCTGGGCATAATGAAGCGAGCATGCAAGCCTCGTGGAATAGATGAGCCGGATCCGCGTGCAATGAGGCACCGGACCCGGCTCTTTTATAATGATGCGAATCGTTTTGCATTCCTTGGATCGAGATTTGAAGGGAGCGCCGCATGCGCGTGCTCAAACGAGCCCTGGCGATCGTGTATCTTGTCGCCGCCGTTGTGGCGCTGGGTACGTTGGTCTGCCAGTTTTGGGGGCCATATACCTATCGCTTTATGCTGCTGATGCGCGATCCGCTGCCTCGCATCGTTGTTACGGCGTGCGGCGGTGTCGTGGCGCTCGGCGTGCTCGTGTGTTTCTTCCGCCTGATGTTTGCTCGTCGCGAGCCGTCCTGCGTGCATCCGGCGGGGGAGCGTAATATCGAGGTCACGCTCGCTGCCCTCTCCTCGTGTGCTCGCACCGCGGCAGAGCGCGACGACCGCGTGATGGTCGAGCATGTCGAGGCGCGCGTGCAGGGCTCCGACGAATCGCGCGTCCGTTTTAAGGTCGACGCCATCGCGCTCGACGACCGGGATGTGGCCTCCCTTGCGGCCGCGATGCAGCAACGTATCGAGGAGGCCTGCGACACCATGCTCGGCACGCCGGGCACGACTGCGTGCGTTCGTTTTTTGCCGTCCAAGACTACCGTCCAGACCGTGGAGGTTTCCGGTGAGTGATACCAATCAAGACAAGACCGTCCGCACTCCGCGCCTGACTATCGATCAGAGCGCTGCGCCGGCTAGCGAGGTCGTCGATCCCAAGGTGGAGGGTACCGAGTCGCATGACGCGGTCGCCAATGATTTTGATGAGGCCATGGGTCTCATCAAGGGTACGGGGGCAGCCATCTGGAGCTATGCCGTCCGTCATCCCAATACCACGCTTGGAGCCGTCGCTGGTTTTGTGCTCGCCGTACTGGTGCTCACGCTCGGCCTGTGGGATACGCTCGTCATCGCATTCTTTGTACTGATCGGTGCCGTGATTGGCCAGATCCGTGACGGCGAGAACGGGATCGTCAACTTCTTCGGTCGTCTGTTTAGCGGCCGCTAGCATGTATTCGACCGCCGCGTGTGCGGTGGGCATAAGGAGGAACCATGGCTTTTAACACGAAGGTCGATGTGGCCGATACCGAACTCGAGGCAGACGAGACCGTCGCCGCCGAGGCCGAGGACATTACGCTCGAGGACGTGGCACTCGTCGAGGCCGAGCCCGCAGACGATGCGGACGAGGATGATGAGGAAGTGGACGAGTCCGAGGATTCGCTGACCTATTCCAACGGCGTGATCGAGAAGATCGTCGCCATGGCCACCCGCGAGGTGCCGCACGTCCTGGGCATGAAGGGCAACCTCATGCACTTTGTGCAGGAGCAGTTTGGTGCCGAGAATCTGACCAAGGGCGTGACGGTCGAGGTCACCGATGACAACCGCGTGGTCGTCAACATTTCCGTCATTATCGAGTACGGCGCCTACGCGCCCGCGATTTTCGACGACGTTAAGGCGCGCGTGACCGAGCGTCTGGCCGCGATGACCGGCCTTGAGGTGGCGGGCGTCAACCTGCGCATCGAGGATGTCATTACCCCCGAGGAGTACGAGCACCGCACCAACCAGCACGAGTAACCTACCAAATAGGATGTTTATTTTGGCAGGTTTTATCTGCGAAAACGTTAAACGGCCGGCCGCGCACGCAAAAGCGCGACCGGCCGTTTTTATATGTCCCCGATGTAGGCATGCCGCTCATCAAATGAGGGGTTGCAATCGTCGCGTTCCGCGTTACCCTAATGGGCGCATTGTTTCCAAATTGTTAACGAGGGGTTGCCGTAATGGCTGACGAGCGCGAAACAGAAAGCCAGGCATGGGCGATTGAGACTGCCGCGGCAGAGGCGGCATCGCGAGCTGCCGAGGAGGTGCATCGTCCTCCCGTGGTGCCGATGGAGCGCGTGGTTGATCGCGCCGATATCGAGCGCGGCGAGCGTGCCGGCCAAAAGCGTAGTCAGGAGCCGGACTTCCCGCGCTTTTTCGCCGAGCTCAATCTGGGCCTGATTCTTACGGCCTTTGCCATCGTTGCGTTTAAAACCCCTAATCACTTTGCTTTTGGCGGCACCTCGGGCGTGTCGGTCATTCTGTCCACGCTGTTCCCGACCCTGCCCGTCGGCGTCTTTATGTGGATTATCAACGCGGTTCTCGTCGTCTTGGGTTTTATCTTTTTGGAGCGCAAGGCAATCCTGTGGAGCGTCTTCGCCTCGTTTGCGCTGTCCGCTTATGTTTCGCTTTTTGAGCTCTTCATTCCGACCGATGTCTCTCTGACGGGCGATATGTGGCTCGACCTGTGCTTTGCCGTGATTCTGCCGGCGCTCGGCAGCGCCATCGTCTTTGATATTGGCGCCTCGACGGGCGGCACGGACATTCTCGCTATGATCCTCAAGCGCCGCACGACGCTCGAGATCGGCCGCGCACTGCTGTTGGTCGATATCGGCATCGTGGCCATCGCGGCCTTTTTGTATGGCCCGCGTGTCGGTCTGTATTGCGTACTTGGCCTGTTTGCCAAGACGCTTGTGGTCGACAAGGCCATCGAGAGCATTCATCTTCGTAAGGTCTGCACGGTCATTTGTTCCGAGCCCCTTAAGGTCGAGGAGTTTATCGTCAAGCATCTCAACCGTACGGCGACTATCAGTCGCGGCTACGGTGCCTTCTCGGGCAAGTGCGTGACGGTAATCATGAGCGTGCTGAGCCGTCGCGAAGCCGTGCAGCTGCGCCGCTATGCGCGCGAAGTCGATCCGGGTGCCTTTATCACGATCGTCGACAGCTCCGAGATCGTCGGCAAGGGTTTCCGCGGCACGAACTAGCGCGGACACACTCATCAAACAATCGAAAAGCGCCTCGCGCGTTGCAAATACGTCATCTAAGAGTATTTGTCCTCACATTGGGTGATAATGATGCCAGAGACATCGTTTGCGATCCAGGTGATTCGCTCTAGATACGAAGGGATGATTTCGATGTTCTGTTCGCAGTGTGGCGCTCCTATGGGCGATAACGACAAGTTCTGCGGCGTGTGCGGTGCCCCTAATGCTGGTGCTGCAGCTTCCGCCCCTCAGGGTCAGCCTCAGCCTCAGCAATTTGTCCCTCAGCCTCCCACGAACGCGCTCAAGGGCTGTGTGGCTCAGGCGTTTGAGGATATGACCAAGACTCCGGGCGTGCTGCAGCGCGTGTGCCAAATTGCTTTTTTGCCGGCGCTTATCTGTGTCGTGTCGGTACTCGTGCTGTTCATCCCCGTTATCGGCGGTATTGCAGCTGCCATCGGCTTTTTGGTCGCCTACGTGGCGAGCGTGTGCGGTTCGGGCTTTGGCATCGAGTGGGGTCGCGATCTGTCGCTTAAGATCGATGACGGCATGGAGCGTCCGTTGATGCGTTCCACGTCGTTTGGTCTCGGAGTCTTTTCGAGCGTTATCTCGGTCGTGCTCGAGGTTATCGCTGCCATTCCCGTGATCGGTGTAGTGCTTTCGCTGGTGGAGGGCGTGGTAATTGGCGCTGCGGGCTCGTATTCTTGTTACGGCTCTTATGCGCTCGAGGCTGCGTTGTTTGGCTCGCTTGGCTTGCTCGTTCTGGCTATGATTGCCACGGCGGTCCTGGGGGTCTTCTTTAAGATGTTCGCCGACATTGCCGTGATGCATTTTGCGGTGACCGGTCGCGTCGAGAGCGCGTTTTCGCTCGATAAGGTTTGGACGGCCTTTAAGAACAATAAGACCAAGCTGTTCTGCGCTTCGTTCCTTCCCGAGTTTTTGACGGGCTTGGTCGCCAACGTTGTCACATGGATCTTGACGGTCGTCTTTGGCGCCA
This sequence comes from uncultured Collinsella sp., assembly GCA_900541475.1. Taxonomy (GTDB): domain Bacteria; phylum Actinomycetota; class Coriobacteriia; order Coriobacteriales; family Coriobacteriaceae; genus Collinsella. The sequence goes on along the minus strand of UQJV01000011.1, from coordinate 6,421 downwards.
TTGCCTCTGTCGGTATGTATAGCTACTACTATCGTCCTACGGGTATCGAGGCGATTGTTACCGGCGGTGGCATCACACTCGTGCTGTTCCTGGTGCTGGTCGCTTTCGTCACCGTATTTCTAACGGTCTTTGGCAAGATGCTCAAGCACCGTGCCGTTGGCTATTGGGCTGCACGTTATGCAAGTGAGTGGGCCGACGAGGACAAGGACGACGTCCTGACTTTTGTATTGCCCTTCGAGAAGAAGTTCGCTCCTTCGGGTTACAGCGCTCCGGATGTCGCACCCGCGCCTGCACCCGAGCCTGCACCCGAGCAGGTGCCTGAGCCTGAGTCAGCACCTGTGCCTGAGCCTGAACCGGCACCTGCACCTGAGCCGGCGTCCGAGTCAAGCTCCGACGAGGACCCTCAGGACGAGTAGACCTGCCGCCTACCATTTGGGGACGGGGTAGAAATGGTAAAAATAGCGCTTGATAAATGAGCGGGGGCGGACGTGTCGATGAACGTCCGCCCCCGCTTTGCTTTAGCCAGGCTGTTATGGATGGGCGTGACGACTACTCGCCGTGCTTCTCCTCGTGACGAGCGGCGGCACGAGCTTCGTGGATGCCCTTGATTGCGGCATGGCGAGCCGTGCGGGCATCATGGATGGCGTCACGAGCCTCGGCGGTCGTCACCTTGGCAGAGCGTAGCTTGGCGGCCAGATCGGGGTTGGTTTCGGCGACCGCGGTAATCGCGGGGCCGTCGAGCTCCTCTTGCGTGGGCTCGGCCAAAAAGTCGATAGCATACTGGGCGGCCACCATGGAGCCCTTTGCCAGCACGGTCTCGTCGATCTTGTAGAAGCAAGAATGTTGGGCGTACGTGGCGCCAATCTTGGGGTTGCGCGTACCTACAAAGGCGAGCACGCCCGGCACGCGGCGCAGGTACTCCGAAAAATCCTCGCCCGAAAGCGTGCCACGGTAATGACCTTGACCGGTGGGGCCCAGGCACTTGATTACAGCCTGGCGGCAGCGCTCACTCGAGCCCGCGTCGTTTTCGACCTTGTAGTTGGCGATGGTGTAGTCGGTGAGCTCTGCCTCGGCGCCCAAGGCGGCCGCGGTATGCTCCACGATGCGGCGCATAAGCTCCGGCATTTCCTCGTGGGTCGAATCTCCGTAGGTGCGCACCGTACCGGCGAGGTAGGCCGTGCCGGCGATAACGTTGCGCGCGGTGCCGCCATGCAACTCGCCAACGGTGATGACGGCCGGCTCGTAGGGGCTGATTTCGCGCGAGACGATGGTCTGCAGGGCGTTGACGATCTCGGCGGCAACCATGACAGCGTCGTGGCCGCGCTGGGGCATAGCGCCATGGCACGAGGTACCGCGGACATCGATGCGGAACCAGTCGGTATTGGCCATGCGCGGGCCAGGCTCGCAGCTTACGGTGCCGGCGTCGACCTCGCTCCAGATATGCGCGGCGTAGGCGCCATCGACGCCGTCGAGCACGCCCGTGCCGATCATGAGTTTGGCGCCCTGGCCGTTTTCCTCGCTGGGTTGGAAGACGATGCGGACCTCGCCGTGGATGTCGTCAGTCATATGACGCAGGATCTGCAGCGTGCCGAGCATCATGGCGATATGGCAGTCGTGGCCGCAGGCGTGCATGCAGCCCTCGTTGATGCTGGCGAACTCCTCGCCGGTCTGCTCGGTGACGGGCAGGGCATCGATATCCGCGCGCAGCAGGATGCGGCGGCGCGGCGTGCCGTCTTCGCGATAGGCGTCGGGCGCGGTGCCGCGAAGGGTCGCCACCAGGCCCGTCTTAAGGGGGCGCTCGTAGGGGATATTCATGGCGTCGAGCTGGTTGGCGATGTCAGAAGTCGTACGCTCTTCGACGAGGCTCAGCTCCGGGTGCTTATGGAAGTGCCGGCGCTGCTTAATGATGTAGGGCTCAAACTCGGCGGCGATATCTTGGATGGCCGCGGTGACGTCGTCTGCCGCGCGAACCTCGGTTGCCGCCATAATCTGCTGTGCCTTGGTCTTCGTCATGGTCGATTTGCTCCTTGCTGGGTTGATCGCAAAATCGTACAGGCTCTCTCCAGTATGCCACCTGCCGCTAGGGCTGGTAAAGTTGCCGTTTGCCGCTTGGGGTTTTGTTGCAAGGGCAGGGGAGTACACTCGGGGGTGTTGAATTTCCTGCCAGAGATGGGGATGCCCATGCAACATATCGATCGGATCATCCGCTCCAAGAACGTTTTTACCGCCCAAGACGGCATCGATACCGCCCGCGAGTTGGCGATCGCCATCGCAGGCGACCGTATCGTCGCAGTCGGTGCGCCCGATGACGTGATCGCCGCCGCTCCCGCCGCCACGCTGGTTATCGACTACGGCGAGCAGTTTATCTGCCCCGGTTTCCACGACGCGCATCTGCACTTCTTCCACACCTCGGTTGGCTCCTCGCCGTATATGCTCATGGATATGGGCACGTCCGAGGCGGCGCTGGTGCAGCACGCGCTCGAGTTTTCCCAGGACCTGCCCGATGACGCTTGGGTTGTGACGCAGGGTTGGCGCGACTACCGTTGGGACCCGCCCGAGCATCCTACCAAGGCGTCGCTCGATGCGGCATTCCCCGATCGTCCCTGCGTTATGTATTCGGGTGACGGCCACACGCTGTGGCTCAACAGCCGCGCACTCGAGGCACTTGGCGTTACACGCGACAGCGAGCCACCGGCGGGCGGCAGCTACGACAAGGACGCAAACGGCGAGCTCACGGGCATTGCGCACGAAGCGGCTGCCATGCAGCTGTTGCCGCGCTGCCTTGAGTGGCTGGGTGAAGATCGCATCGCAAGCGCTTACGCCGATCAAATGAGGCGCATGGCCGAGCAGGGTATTACCTCGATCTGCGATATGTCGCTCATGCCCATGCCGGGCTGCGATTTTATCCGCGACGATGTCTACGACAAACTGCAGACGGCCGGCAAGCTGGGCATTCGTGCCCATCTGTTCCCCACGCTGCTGGATGACCAGTCGCGTCTAGAAGAGCTGCAGGTACGTTACGCGAACAACGCACTGCTTTCGGCGCCGGGTTTTAAGCAGTTCTTCGACGGCGTGTCGAGCGAACACACGGCATATCTCACCGAGCCCTATACCAATCCGCGCTTCCCGGGCGACCAGGGCCGTCTGACGGTCCCGGCTGAGCGCATGCGCAAGCTGGTTCTGGCGGCCGCGGAGCGAGGCCACACCGTGCGCATCCACGTCATTGGTGACGGTGCGATTCATGCCGCACTGGATATCTTCGAGGAGGCCGCCGACCTGTACGGCCTGCCCCAGCACGGCCATAACACGCTCGAGCATCTGGAGAACCTCCTGCCCGAGGACATCGATCGCCTGCGCAAACTCAACGTCATTGCCTCGAGCCAGCCTTGCCACATCACGCTCGACCCGGGTGGCCCGGAGCGCGATCTGGGCTTGGAGCGTAGCCGCATCATGTGGCCGTTTGCGACCTATAAGCAGCGCGGCATTCGCCAAGCCTTCGGTACTGACAGCCCTATCACGCCCGTTACCAGCATGAACGTGCTCTACACGGCCATCACGCGCCAGGACCCCAAAAGCCACTGGCCCGAGGGTGGCTGGTTGCCGAGCGAGCGCATCGATGCGGCAACAGCCCTGCGCAACTACACCCTGGGCAGCGCCTATGCAGCGGGCGACGAGCAAAACCTCGGCAGCCTGGAGCCCGGCAAGTACGCCGACCTGGTAGTCTTGGACCAAAACCCACTCACCATTGACCCCCAAGAGCTCCAAGCCACCAAGGTTCAGGCCACCTATCTGGCAGGTAACTTAATCTACGAGCGCTAGCCTCATACCCCACTCATAAGGGGCACGTTTCAGCAACGTGCCCCTTTCTTATTCGCACCATCTGCATCGCCATTTTGCTGCACCGACTTTTTTGAATACCGGGACCGAATTAGTTAACCTGGCTCCCGTGTGGCTCCGGAGGGGCGGGGCATAAGGTTTATCGCGAGTTCCGCACGAGCCGAAGGCCACTTAATGTGGCCTTCGTGCGAGCAGGACTGCCCGAGCAGGAAACCTTATGCCCCGCCCCTCCGGAGCCACACGGGAGCCACCGCTAAGTTATCCCCCGGCATTCAGAAAATCTAAGTGCCAAAAAATAAGATTTTTTGACTCTGTGTTGTATAACCCGCCATTCGTGGGTACCATTCAACGCGTACGCAAACAAAAAGGGTTAATTCGCGTGGCATAACCACGCGGCCCAAAAAGGAGGAGACAAGCATGTCGTCTTTGAAGCCGCTTGCAGATCGTGTTCTGGTCAAGCCCGACGAGGCCGAGCAGAAGACCGCTTCTGGTCTGTATATCGCCAGCAACGCTCAGGAGAAGCCGCAGCGCGGCACCATCGTTGCCGTGGGCGCCGGCAAGGTCAACGACAAGGGTGAGCGCATCCCCATGGACGTCAAGGTTGGCGACGTTGTCATCTACGGTAAGTTCGGTGGCAACGAGGTCAAGGTCGACGGCGAGAAGTATCTGCTGATGCGCGCCGACGACATCTACGCCGTCGTCGAGGCCTAGTCTCACCAGGCTCTCTGATTCGTCTTTGAACGCGGTCGCCGCATAGGACTCGGAAGCGGCGACGCGAGTCACATTTCTTTTGGAGGATTACCCACCATGGCAAAGAACATTACGTTCAACACCGATGCCCGCGCTAAGCTCGCCAAGGGCGTCAACACTCTGGCCGACGCCGTTACCGTCACCATGGGCCCCAAGGGCCGCTATGTCGCTCTGCAACGCACGTTCGGTGCTCCGACCATCACCAACGACGGCGTTTCCGTCGCCAAGGAGATTGAGCTCGAGGACAACATCGAGAACATGGGTGCCCAGCTGGTGAAGGAGGTTGCCACCAAGACCAACGACACCGTGGGTGACGGCACCACCACCGCAACCCTGCTCGCCCAGGCCATCGTCAACGACGGCCTGCGCAACGTCGCCGCTGGCGCCAACCCGCTGGCCATCCGTCGCGGCATCGACAAGGCCGTCAACGCCGCCGTCGCCGAGATGAAGAAGCAGGCCAAGCCGGTCGAGACCAAGGAGCAGATTGCTTCCGTCGGTACCATCTCCGCCGGTGACCCCGAGGTCGGCGAGAAGATCGCTGAGGCCATGGAGGTCGTGGGCAAGGACGGCGTCATCACCGTCGAGGATTCCCAGACGTTCGATATCACCATCGACACCGTCGAGGGCATGCAGTTCGACAAGGGCTACGTCTCCGCTTACTTCGTCACGGACAACGACCGCATGGAGGCCGTGATGAAGGATCCGTACATCCTCATCACCGACCAGAAGATCTCCAGCGTCCAGGACATCATGCCCGTTCTCGAGGCTGTCCAGCGCGCCGGCCGTGGCCTGCTCATCATCGCTGAGGACATCGACGGCGAGGCCCTGCCTACCCTGGTCCTCAACAAGATCCGTGGCGCCCTCAACGTCTGCGCCGTCAAGGCTCCGGGCTACGGCGACCGCCGCAAGCGCATCCTCGAGGACATCGCTGTCCTCACCGGTGGTCAGGCTGCTCTGGACGAGCTGGGCGTGAAGGTCGCTGACATCACCGCCGATATGCTCGGTACCGCTAAGTCCGTCACCATCTCCAAGGACAACACCGTCGTCGTCGGCGGCGCTGGCTCCAAGGAGGCCATCGACGCTCGTATCGCTCAGATCAAGGGTGAGATGGAGAACACCACCTCTGACTTCGACCGTGAGAAGCTCCAGGAGCGCCTGGCCAAGCTCTCCGGTGGCGTTGCCGTCATCAAGGTCGGCGCTGCTACCGAGTCCGAGCTCAAGGAGATCAAGCATCGCGTCGAGGACGCCCTGCAGGCTACCCGCGCTGCTGTCGAGGAGGGCATTGTCGCTGGCGGCGGCGTCGCCTTTATGGACGCTGCTCCTGCGCTCGACGCTGTCGAGATCGACGACCCCGAGGAGAAGATCGGCGTCGACATCGTCAAGAAGGCTCTGACCGCTCCGGTCGCTACCATCGCCAAGAACGCTGGCTTTGAGGGCGCTGTCGTGGTCGACAAGGTTGCCGAGCTGCCTGCTGGCCAGGGTCTCAACTCTGCCAACGGCGAGTGGGGCGACATGATCGAGATGGGCGTCCTCGACCCCGTCAAGGTCAGCCGCGTCACCCTGCAGAACGCTGCTTCTGTCGCCAGCCTAATCCTCATCACTGAGGCCACCGTCTCCGATGTGCCCAAGAACACTCAGCTTGAGGATGCCATCGCTGCTGCCACCGCTGGTCAGCAGGGCGGCGGTATGTACTAAGGCCGACAAGGTCTAGAACTCCCACCGGGAATCCGGGGGCGTGACGGGGTTTCTCTCCGGAACGTCCTCGGACATGCAAAGAGGCTCCGCATCGCGCTTCGCGCTGCGGAGCCTCTTTGCGTCCTGCGGAATGTTCCGG
>UQJV01000010.1 GCA_900541475.1 uncultured Collinsella sp. | reverse complement strand
GTATTGCCCGGCGCCGTTATGGGTGCCGGGCAATACGGGGCCCGCTCCATTTGTCAATTCCTTCAAGCGAATGTGTCGGGAATGTTTCAATGCATGAACACGCAAACCATTTACGTATCCATGCATCTTTTGGTGCTAAAGTTTCAAACCACCTCATAACAACCGCCGCGAAATGCGCATCGGTGCATAAATCGCAGACAAGGAGTCTGATATGTCTTTGAAGGTTGGGATCGTCGGCGCGGCTGGATATGCCGGAGCCGAGCTCATTCGCCTCGTGTTCGGCCATCCCGAGTTTGAACTTGTGGCCATTACGTCCAACGCCGATGCCGGCCAGCCGCTGTCCGCGGTGTATCCGAGCTTTGCTGGCGTGAGCGACCTGGTTTTCACCACGCATGACGCCCCCGAGCTCAAGAGCTGCGATGCGGTTTTTCTTGCCGTGCCGCACACGGCTGCCATGGCACAGGTGCCTGCACTGCTTGCCGCAGGCGTTTCCTGCTTTGATCTTTCGGCCGATTACCGTCTGAGCGACGCGTCCGTCTTTGAGGCATGGTATGCCGCCGAGCACACGAGCCCCGAGTTGCTCAAGACCCGCGCTTTCGGCCTGCCCGAGCTGTTCTGCAAGGACTTAGAGACCGCTGCTTCCAGCCATGCCGCTGGCAGGCCCGTGTTGGTCGCCTGCGCCGGCTGCTATCCCACCGCAACGAGCCTTGCGGCCGCTCCTGCCGTGCGTGCGGGCTGGGTGGCCGAGAACGGCCCCGTAATCGTCGATGCCATTAGTGGCGTGACGGGTGCTGGTAAGTCCTGCAACGCCCGCACCCATTTTTGTAGCGCTGACGAGAACCTGGAAGCCTATGGCGTGGGCAAGCATCGCCATACGCCCGAAATCGAGCAAATTCTGGGCCTGACCGACCGCGTCGTCTTTACTCCGCACCTGGCACCGCTCAAGCGCGGCCTGCTCTCTACGGTGACGCTGCCGCTCGCGCCGCAGGCTCTCGACACGCTGACTCTTGAGGATGTCGTCGACCATTACAAGAAGTTTTACGCCGGTCGCACTTTTGTGCGCGTGCTCGATGCCGGTCAGCAGCCCAAGACGGCTTCGGTCGTCGGTACCAATGCCGCCCAGATCGGCCTTGCGCTCAACAAGCGTGCGGGCGTGCTGGTGGCGACGGGCGCTATCGACAATTTGTGCAAGGGTGCCGCGGGCCAGGCGGTCCAGTGCGCCAACATCGTCTTTGGTTTTGACGAGCGACGAGGCTTGCCTACAGTGGCGTGCCCGGTGTAGCACATTCGATTGTTAATGATTTGGTAGTCGGGTATCGAGTTGGGCGCCGCTTTCAAGCTGGTCTAGTAGTTGCGACCGGTATGGCGTGCCAGCCGATGCCCGCTTTTTTATTTGATATAAGGAGTCGTAAGGACGATGAATACCGACCTGATTGATATCAAGATTCGCGCCGTCGAGGGCGGCGTTACGGCAGCGGCCGGCTTTAAGGCTGCGGGCATCCATGCGGGATTCCGGAAGAATCCCGAGCGCTTGGACTATGCACTCGTCGTGCCCGATAAGCCCTGTCCCGGCGCTGGCGTGTTTACGACCAACCGCTTTTGCGCGGCGCCCGTGCAGGTGAGTCGTGCCAACCTGGGCGGTGCGGACAAGGGCTATGGCATCATCGCCGGTGTTTCAATCAACTCCGGCAACGCGAACGCCGCCACGGGCGAGACCGGCCTTGCCTGCGCGCGCGAGACGTGCAACATCGCATCACAGATCATTGGTTGCGAACCCCAGCAGATCCTAGTTGCATCCACAGGCGTGATTGGACAGATTCTGCCGATCGACACGTTTGAGACGGCCGTTCCGTCCGCCTACGAGGCGCTCTCTGCCCATGGCGGTGCCGATGCGGCCCGTGCCATCATGACGACCGATACACACTCCAAGGAGTATGCCGTTCGCTATCGTAGCGAGGCTGCGGGCCATGCGGGCAACGCTTATACGGTGGGTGGCATGTGCAAGGGCTCGGGCATGATCATGCCCAATATGGCCACCATGATCGCGGTCATTACTATCGATGCCCTCGTCGAGCCGGCGGCGCTCCACACCCTACTGCTCTCGACCGTTAAGCAGACCTTTAATAAGGTGACAGTCGATTCCGATACCTCGACCAACGACACCTGTATCATGCTTGCTTCTGGCGCTGCAGCCGCAGATGCCGAGGCCATCGTCGAGGGCACTGACGCCTTTGACGAGTTGGCCTTTGCCGTGCACGAGGTGTGCGAGAGCCTGGCGCGCAACATCGCGGCCGATGGCGAGGGTGCGTCAAAGCTCGTGACGGTTAACGTTACCGGCGCCGCCAACGACGAGGAAGCCGATATCGCCGCCCGTGCCGTCGCCAACTCGCCGCTCGTCAAGACCTGCATCGCTGGCCACGACTGCAACTGGGGCCGCGTTGCCATGGCGCTTGGCAAGTGCGGCGTGAAGTTTAATCAGGAAGACGTTTCCATCGACATGATGGGCATGCCCGTCTGCCGCGACGGTCTGACCGTTCCCTTTGACGAGGACGAGGCTCTGCGACGTTTTGAGGCGCCCGAGATCGTGATCTCGGCCGACCTGGGCGCAGGCGACGCGGCAGCGACCGTGTGGACCTGCGACCTCACGCACGAGTACATCTCCATTAACGGCGACTACCGTTCCTAGATTCCAGGCACGCTGCGCATTTTGCCGCAATTGCGTACAGCGGAGCACGGCGCGATAACGATACGAAAGACGAGGCAGATTATGAAATTCGCACGTGATTGTCGTTCGAGCGAATCCAACGAAGCAACCGCGCAGCTGCTGTTCGAAGCACTGCCGTGGATTAAAAACCTGACCGGCAAGACGGTCGTTATCAAGTATGGCGGAGCCGCCATGGTCGATGAGCAACTGCGCCGCGACGTGATGAGTGACATCGTTTTGCTCAAGATCATCGGCATGCGCCCCGTCATTGTGCATGGCGGCGGCAAGGCCATCAACGAGGCGCTGAGCCATTACGATATTCCCGTCGAATTTAAGAACGGGCAGCGCGTGACTACGCCGGCGACCATGGATATCGTGCGCGAGGTACTGGGCGGTAAGGTTAACCAGGAGCTGGTCGCTGCCATCAACCACCACGGTAATTTGGCCGTAGGCGTGTCGGGCAGCGATGCCGGCACGCTCATCGCCGAGCCGCTCGACCCCGAGCTCGGTCGCGTGGGCAAAGTGACGCACGTCAACACCGACTATATCGAGCGCTTGCTCGACAGCGAGTACATCCCCGTCGTCGCTACCGTCGCGGCGGGGGAGGACGGCGGTTTCTTCAACATCAACGCCGATACCGCCGCCGGCGCCGTTGCGGCGGCACTCCACGCGCATAAGGCGATCTTTTTGACCGACGTCGATGGCCTGTACAAGGACTTTAGCGACAAGGACTCGCTCATCTCCAATCTAACGCTCGACGAGGTTAACGAGATGCTCTACGGTGGCGAGGTCGATAAGGGCATGATTCCCAAGCTGCGCGCGGCCGTCGATGCGCTTGCCGGTGGCGTATTCCGCGCCCATATCATTAACGGTACCACGCCACATTCGCTGCTGCTTGAGTTGCTGACTGATGCCGGCGTCGGCACCGTGATCCATTCCACCGAGACGGCCTACGAGTTCGATACGCACCCGCACCCGCTTTCGACCTTTGCGGCGCGCCTGACCGAGAACCTCGACGAGGTCGAGAAACTTCAAACGGTCTAGCCGGCTCGAAATTGCTACGCCATTACGCCCGCAGTCCGCGCTGCCTGGCGCTTAACGAAAGGTATCTTATGTCATTTGCAGCACAACAATCGCTCGAATCCCACTACGTCATGCACACCTTTGGCCGTTCGCCGGTCGAGTTTGTCGAAGGCCACGGCATGAAGCTCACCGGCGACGATGGTCGCGAATACCTCGATTTTCTTGCCGGCATCGGCGTGTGCAGCCTTGGCCACGGCAATCCGGCAGTGCTGTCGGCGCTCGAGGCGCAGACCAAAAAGCTCATGCATGTCTCTAATTACTTCTACATCGAGCAGCGTGGACAGGTCGCGGCGCTGCTGTCCAAACTCGCTAACGATGATGCGGATGGTGCGCGCGTGCTTGCCGACGCGATTGCCGCTGGCGACGAGACCACGGCGGCGGCACTTGGCGCTCCGGCTGCGGGCGAGCAGGTGTGGGAGACGTTCTTTGCCAATTCCGGTGCCGAGGCCAACGAGGGCTCCATGAAGCTCGCGCGTCTGTACGCCAAGCGTGCTGGCAACGGTGGCAACACCATCGTGTGCATGCGCGGCGGTTTTCACGGTCGTACGCTCGAGACCATTGCCGCGACCATGCAGGATTGGCTGCAGGACAGTTTCCGCCCGCTGCCTGGTGGCTTTGTGGCCTGCACGCCCAACGATGTAGATGAACTGCGCGCAATCTTTAAGCAGTTGGGCAGTGAGATTTGCGCCGTGATGCTCGAGCCGATTCAGGGCGAGAGCGGCGTGCATCCCATGACCGAGGAGTTTATGGCCGCGGCGCGCGACTTGGCGCACGAGGTGGGTGCCGTCCTTATCGCCGACGAGGTCCAGTGCGGAATCTTTCGCACGGGTAAGCCGTTTGCGTTCCAGACCTATGGCGTGGAGCCCGACATCATGAGCCTTGCCAAGGGTATCGCCGACGGCGTGCCCATGGGTGCCGTGGTGGCAAAGAAGGAAATCGCCGACGTCTTTAAGCCCGGCGATCATGGTTCGACTTTCGGTGGTAGCTGCTTGGCCGTTGCGGCGTGTGCCGCGACGCTCTCCGTGCTTGTGCGCGGCGATTATGCCGAGCATGCTGCCAAGGTTGGCGCCTATATGGAGACAAAGCTTGCCAAGCTGCCGCATGTTGCCGAGGTGCGTGGTCGCGGCCTAATGCTCGGCTGCGATTTGGATGATGCTGCGGGTGATGCACACGACGTTGTGGCCCGTGCATTGGGGGCTGGTGCCGTGATCAACGCTACAGGCGTACATACGCTGCGCTTCCTTCCGCCGCTCGTGTGTGAAGAGGCCGAAGTGGACAGCCTAATCGAGATTCTGTCGGACGTTTTGGCCTAGCGAGAGTAAAACATAGCCAGTTTGAACGGGTTCCAGATTGTCAGTGCGTCATTTGATGCATCATTGGACGGTCTGGAACCCTTTTTGTCATAAATCTGCAAAGGCCAGGAGAGCCTCTGGCCAAAAAATGCCAAATATGAGTACTGTCACCAGTTGAATCTCATATCAAACCGACTGGCCAGGATTAGTTAGACCACACATGTTCAGTTATGTTAGTGGAAAACTAGTAGCGAAGGCTTCAAATTGCTGATTCAAGGCTTGATTTACCCAGTCATATCCAAAAATCGCTGCTACAAAATTAGTAACAGTACTCATTTTTGCCATTTTTTGGCCACGGCCTCTGTGACAGACGTGCTGACGGGTTCGAACCCCATGCACCGGGCACAAAAAAGAAAGGCCTCCATCACTGGAGGCCTAACAATTCAATGGTGGGCGATGAGGGATTCGAACCCCCAGCCTTGTGCGTGTAAAGCACCTGCGCTAACCGTTGCGCCAATCGCCCGCGGTCATAGAGTATAGCCGATATCGGGCTCGGTACACTGCTAATCCATAACGCAATATCGATGGGTCCTGTGAGTATGGTGTCGACGCGGGCCTGCCTTGCTAATCGATGCTGTGTCTTTACGGTTTCTCGGGAAGTCGCATCCTCGCGGGTGCGTTAAAGTTGTTACGAGATGCAAACCGTTAACGGCGGATAATCCAGAAAGGTTCAAGATGCACCAATCTGACCGTATGATCACGACTACTGTCGCCGCTCTTGCCGACCTGCTCAATAAGAGCGGCGAGCTGCGCGGATCTGAGCGCCTCGACGGCCGAGCTGTGACCGGCTGCTCATTTGATTCCCGCGCGGTCGCGGTAGGAGATGTGTTCTTTTGCAAGGGCGCTTCCTTTAAGTCATCGTTTCTATCGATGGCGCTCGACGCCGGTGCCGTTGCCTTTGTGTGCGAGGAGTCTTTGGTAGACGAGCTTGCTCCGCTGGGCAAAGAGCACGGTGCGGCCATGCTGGTCGTTCGTAGCGTGCGTACGGCGATGGCGCTATTGCCGCCCGAGGTTTACGGTCGTCCCGATCGCGACGTTAAGATCGTGGGCATTACCGGCACCAAGGGCAAGACCACGGCGGCCTTCATGCTCCAGTCCATCATCAAGGCGGCGGGCAAGTCCTGCGGCATGATTGGCTCGGTGAGCACCGACGATGGTGTCGAGTGCTACGAGAGTACCAACACTACGCCCGAGGCCCCCGAGGTCTGGCGCCATATCGCCAATTGCCGTACGTCCGGCCGTCAGTTTATGGTTATGGAAGTCTCGAGCCAAGCGCTCAAGTACCAGCGCGTCGAGAACCTGCCCTTTGACGTTGCGTGTTTCCTCAATATCGGTCGCGATCACATTTCGCCTATCGAGCACCCTACGTTTGAGGATTATTTTGAGAGCAAGCTCAGGATTTTCGACCAGGCAAAAACAGCCGTGGTCAATCTTGGCACCGACGAGGTCAATCGCGTGCTCGAGGCGGCATCGACGGCCGAGCGCCTCGTGACCGTTGGCGTTGAGCATCCTGAGGCTAGCCTGTGGGTAAGCGACGTGCGCATGGTTGGCTTTAACATCGAGTTTAACTTGCATGGCCTGAGCGCAGATGAGTCCGCGGCGGGGGAGAAGATTCTGCTGGGTATCGCGGGCGATTTTAACGTGGAAAACGCGCTGGTGGCAATTGCCGCCGCGCGCGAGATTGGCATTGGCATCGACGCCATCAAAGAGGGCCTTTCCAAATTCCGCGTGCCCGGTCGCATGGAGGTTGTGGAGTCGAAGGACGGTCGTGTGGTCTGCGTCGTGGACTACGCGCACAACCAGCTTTCATTCCGTTCGCTGTTCTCGTCGGTCAAACGTGCGTTTCCCGCCAGCCCTGTCATTGCGCTGTTTGGCGCCGCCGGCGGCAAGGCTCAGGAGCGCCGCGAGCAATTACCGCGCGAGGCCGCACCGTATTCCGACCTGATGATTTTTACCAACGAGGACCCCGCTCGCGAAGACCCGATGAAGGTCTGTCGTGAGCTCGCGGAAAATGTCCCCGATGACACCCCGAACAAGATTATTCTTGATCGCGAGGCGGCAGTGCACGCGGCCTTTAAGGCGGCACGCGAGGAGTGCATCAACCCCGATGCGCCCACGATTGTGTTGTTGCTTGCCAAGGGCGACGAGGAGCTCATGCATGTGGGCGACGAATTCGTGCCCATCGAGAGTGACCTTTCGCTGGCGCATCGCCTGATCGATGTTACTCAGTTTGACTGATACATTGTGTTGACGACGGTGCGTTGAGGGCGCCGTCGTTCCAAGTGCGACTCGCTTAAGCGAGCCTCACTACTCAAGACCAGCCCCTTCTATGTAAACGGAGTGACCATGTCCCACAACATCCTGCCGACCGTTGCCGAGCTTTCGGGCGAGATGCGCGAGCGTCTTGCCAAGGTCAAGTATATCTTTACCGATCTGGACGCCACGATGCTCGCCCCCGGCTCGTGCGTGCTGCGCGATAACGACGGCAATCCCTCGACCAGGCTCGTCGAGGCGGTTGTCGCGCTCGCTCGTGCCGGCATCCAGGTGGTCCCCACCTCGGGTCGCAATCGCACCATGATCCATGAGGACGCCCGCGTGCTTGGCCTCAACTCCTACATCGGCGAGATGGGCGGTCTGGTCATGTACGACCTCAAGGCCAACGATTGGGAGTACCTGACGGGCGACATGCCCTACGACCCCGCCTGCGGTCTCACGCCGCACCAGGTGATTGAGCAGACCGGCGTGTGTGAGAAGATCCTTGCCCGCTGGCCGCACAAAATCGAGTACCACAACGACATGTCGACCGGCTACAAGTACCGTGAGGTCACCGTCGGCATGCGCGGCGATGTGCCCGACGATGAGGTTCAGGCCATCCTGGACGAGGCCGGCTGCGGTCTGGTCTGGGCTTGCAACGGCCATCTGACGCACCTGTCCAAGCCGACGACGCTCGAGCTTGATCGCGTCGAGGACGGCCGCGCCTTCAATATCAATCCGGCGGGTCTCAACAAGGGCGTTGCCATTGCGCGCTTCTGCGAGCACCTGGGGATCGAGCGCGAGGAGACGCTCGCGCTCGGCGACTCCGAGTCCGACTTCTACATGGCCGACCACGTGGGCATGTTCTGCCTGGTCGAGAACGGTCTGACGAGCGCCGGCGCCCCGGAGTTCTTGGACACCTGCGACAATGCCTATGTAACGCGCGGCAAGATTGTCGACGGTTGGGTGGCAACGGCCGAGCTGCTGGTCGCAGCCCGTTCGTAGCGCGACGCATCACGCATGGTCGCATTTTTCGAGAGAGAATCTGGTGAGGTAATGTCCGATATCGATAGTCTGGCCGGGGACACGCGTCCGATCGGCGTGTTCGACTCGGGCCTGGGCGGTCTGACGGTTGCGCGCGCGATCGCAACGGCCCTTCCGCATGAGTCTGTTTACTACTTTGGCGACACCAAGCGCTGTCCCTATGGCGTGAGGGATGAGGACGAGGTGCGCTCGTTTGCCCTGCAGGTGGGCCGCTGGCTCTCGCACCACAATGTCAAGATCATGGTCATCGCTTGCAATACGGCAACGGCCGCTGCCCTGCGCGTCGCGCAACAGGTGCTCGATGTTCCGGTCATCGGCGTGATCGCGCCGGGCGCCCGTGCCGCCATTAACAGCACGCGTTCGCGCCGCGTGGGCGTGCTGGCCACCAACCTTACGATTCGGTCTGGCGCGTACACGCGCGCTATCCAGGACCTGGATGCGGGCGTCGATGTGTACGGCTGCCCTGCCTCAAGCTTTGTCGAGGTGGTCGAGAGCGAGCTTGCCTCGGGCGCGCATCTGCAGGAGCAGTGGCTCGAAAACGACGACATCTTCGATACCCCCCGGGTGCGCTCGTTAGTCGGTGCGACGGTCGAGCCCCTGCTGGGGCACGGCATTGACACCGTGGTGCTTGGATGCACGCATTTTCCGCTGCTTGCGGGCCCCATTCGCCATGCGCTGGGATCTCATGTGCGCGTGGTGAGCTCTGCCGAGGAGACCACGCGCGAGCTTGCCGATATCCTTACGCGCCGCGAGCAGCTTGCGGCGGATGGCGCGGAGCCTCTGCATCGCTTTGCCACGACATCCGATAACATCGCCGAGTTCGCGGTAGCTGGTAGCTTTATCTTTGGCCAGCCGCTCAAGAGCGTCGAACATGTCGACTTGGAGGAGCTGCGCTAGCGCGCTCGCTTCTGACAGTCTTTAGTCGAGAAGGGTCTTCTTATGGAATATATGCAGGTCAACCGCGCCAATGGCCGCGCCGCCAACGAGCTGCGCCCCGTTAAGCTCACCCGCGGGGTCATGAAGCACGCCCACGGTTCGTGCCTGGCCGAGTTCGGCGACACGCACGTACTGTGCGCCGCCACCATCGAAGAGGGCGTGCCGGGCTGGCGCAAGGGCGCCAAGGCCGGCTGGGTAACGGCGGAATATGCGATGCTGCCGGCCTCGACCGGCAAACGTTGCAAACGCGAGCATGCCAACCGCAAGGGCCGCTCCATGGAGATCGAGCGGCTCATCGGCCGCAGCCTGCGCACTGTCGTCAACATGAAGGCGCTCGGCGAGTACACCGTTACCATCGACTGCGATGTGATTCAGGCCGATGGCGGCACACGTACGGCGAGCATTACCGGCGCCTGGGTGGCGCTGCACGATGCCCTTGCCATGTGGGTCGAGGCGGGCAAGCTCGAGCGCATCCCGCTCACGGGCCAGGTTGCTGCGATTTCTATGGGTGTCGTCGACGGCAACACCCTGCTCGACCTCGATTATTCCGAGGACAGCCACGCTGAGGTCGACATGAACCTCGTCGCCACCGATTCCGGCGAGATGATCGAGCTTCAGGGTACCGGCGAGCAGGCGCCCTTCGACCGCA
Source organism: uncultured Collinsella sp. (assembly GCA_900541475.1). Taxonomy (GTDB): domain Bacteria; phylum Actinomycetota; class Coriobacteriia; order Coriobacteriales; family Coriobacteriaceae; genus Collinsella. The sequence continues at coordinate 36,348 of UQJV01000010.1, read as the reverse complement.
AGCGTCTCAACGCCCTGCTCGACCTAGGCGACAAGGGTATCGCCGAACTCATCGAGCTTCAGCGCCAGGCCCTCGCCTAGCCTGCCAAATAGGGACAGGTTTATTTTGGCAGGTTTTATCTGCGAAAACGCCGAAGTATAAGACTGTCGTAGATTGAGAGGGGAGAGGCCGAGGTCCTCGTCGTCCTCAACTCGGCATTGCTATAGAGACAAAGGAGGCCAGCTATGGCACTTGAGAAGATTGACATCGACACCCTCGACCCGGCGGCGACCATCGTCGTGGCAACGGGCAACGCCCATAAGCTCACCGAGATCGAGGCCATTTTGGGCAAGGTCATGCCCGAGGTGCGCTTTGTGGTGCTCGGCCAGCTGGGCGATTTTGAGGACCCCGAGGAAAACGGCACGACGTTTTTGGAGAACGCCATCATCAAGGCGCAGGCTGCCGTTGAGGAGACGGGCCTTATGGCCATCGCCGACGATTCTGGCTTGGTTGTCGACGCGCTGGACGGCGAGCCGGGCGTGTATAGCGCGCGCTATGCGGGCGTGCATGGCGACGATGCCGCCAACAACGCCAAGCTTCTCGTTAACCTGGAAGGCGTGGCAGACGAGGATCGTACCGCACGCTTTATGAGCGTCGTCGCACTTATCGATACGGACGGCCTGGTCACCTATGGCGAGGGCGCCTGCGAGGGTGTTATTGCGCACGAGGGTCGCGGCGATCACGGCTTTGGCTACGACCCGCTATTCCTGCCGGTCGATACGCCGGGCAAGACCATGGCCGAGCTCACGGCGGACGAGAAGAACGCCATCAGCCATCGTTTCCATGCGCTCGAGCATCTGTCCGCCAAGCTGACGGGCGAGGAGTAGACCGTGCGTGCGGTGGTGCAGCGCGTGCTCAACGCCGGCGTGACGGTCGACGGCGAGTGCGTGGGCCGCATTGGGCGCGGCTACCTGGTGCTGCTGGGCGTGGGCCACGGCGACACACACGCCGAAGCCGACAAGCTGTGGGGCAAGCTTCGCGGGCTGCGTATCAACGAGGACGAGAACGGCAAGACCAACTTGGCGCTGGCCGATGTCGACGGCGAGGTGCTCGTGGTGTCGCAGTTCACGCTGTTTGCCGACTGCCGCCACGGCCGCCGTCCGTCGTTTACGGATGCCGGCGCGCCCGATGTCGCTAACGAACTTTACGAGTACTTTCTGACGCTCGTCGCCCAGGACGTCGATCACGTGGCGCACGGTATCTTTGGCGCCGACATGAAGGTCGACCTGGTCAACGACGGTCCGTTCACCATCGTTCTGGACACAGACAATCTGTAAGTAGTCAATTTGGGACCGGGCTTTTTAGCTGCTTGCATATGACTGCAGCAAGGTGCTATAGTATTAGAGTTTTGTCTATCTTAGGGGTATTATCCCCTTTTTGAATTGCACCCTCTGGAGGCCCCATTCATGGAAGAGATGGAAGTCAATCACGTCGACGACATCCACGAGAAGCTGACCGATATGGTGGGCGATCGCGTCAAGGTTAAGGCCAACATGGGCCGTACCCGCGTCGTCGAGCGCATGGGCACCATCAAGAGCGTTCACCCCGCCGTCTTTATCGTCGAGGTCGACGAGCGCCGCGGCCGCAAATCGCGTCAGTCCTACCAGTATATCGATGTCCTTACCGGTCAGGTCGAACTGTTCGACCCCGAGAGCGGCGAGCACATCTTTACCCCGCTCGGCAATCAGCTCGAGGAGCACTAACGGTGACCGATTGGTCCCTGACCCTTTCTGCGCCGGCAAAGATAAACCTCTACCTGGGGGTTCATACCGAGCGTGACGACCGCGGCTACCACAAGGTCGATTCCCTGATGGCAGCCGTCGGTCTTGCCGATATCGTGACGGTCGCCCCGGCGCAGGAGCTGACCGTCCAGACGGTTCCGGCATCCGACTTTCCCATGCAAAAGAATACGGCTTATCGTGCTGCGCTCGCTATGGCTGAGCGTTATGGTCGGGAGGCCAACGTTTGCGTGACGATCGAGAAGCACATTCCGCTGTGTGCTGGTCTGGGCGGTCCTTCGACGGACGCCGCGGCGGTCATTGTCGCCTTGGCGGAGCTGTGGGGTATCGATCGCACCGATCCTGCGCTCGATGACATCGCTCGCGGTATCGGTGCCGACGTGCCATTCTTTTTGCACGCGAGTCCCGCATTCTACGTGGGCGGGGGAGATGTGCTGGCAACTGAGTATCCCGCGCTGCCCGCAACGCCCGTTGTGCTGATCAAACCGCGCGAGGCGAGCGTTTCAACGGTTGAAGCGTATCGACGATTTGATGAGAACCCGGTACCGGCAGACAAGCCTGGTGCGATTGCTTCTGCCTTACGCGCCGGCGACGCCGAGGCGGCATATGCGCTCGTTCATAACAATCTGGGCGTCATTTCCGCTCAGATGGAGCCGCAGATCCAGACGGTCCTCGACTGGCTGAGCGCGCAGGAGGGAACCGTTGCTGTGGACGTGTGCGGGTCGGGTGCCTGTTCGTTTGCCATCTGCGATACCGCCGCTACGGCAGTCTATCTTGCGGAAGCTGCCCAGCAAAATGGCTGGTGGGCCTGCGCGACTGAGCTTATTCCCAACACGGTTCAAATCGACGCGCCAAAGAAATAAAAATTTCTCTAGCACACGGCGAAAATCTTTGTTACTATAGTCGAGCTAACGGGTTGTGGCTCAGTTTGGTAGAGCACTGCGTTCGGGACGCAGGGGTCGCTGGTTCAAATCCAGTCAACCCGACCAGAGCATGAGGAGGGACCGCTTCTTGCGGTCCCTTTTTTTAGCTATTGTTGTGATACCGCGACACCCGCGGTATACTCATTCGAGCTTGTCTCGCTGTATTGTGGAGGTCTACATGTTTGGACTGAGGGCTCCTGAGCTCATCATTATTCTCGTCGTTGTCTTGATCATCTTCGGGCCTAAGAACCTGCCGAAGCTCGGCAAGTCCCTCGGCTCTACCGTCAAGAATATCCGCGAGGGTATGGAGGGCGACGATAAGGGCGAAACCAAGCAGGCCGAGGACGTTGTGGTCGAGGAGTCCAAGGAGGACAAGGAGATCGCAGAGCTCGAGGCCAAGCTCGCTGCTGCCAAGAAAAAGCAGGCAGAGGACAGCGACGCGGACGCAGAGTAGTCCCATCCCTTTGGGGTGAGCACCTGACCGGCTTGCCCGCAGGCTAGCCGGTCTTTTTCGTTTTGTTGACAGTTGATCGTTACATCATAGTTGGGGAGATATCCGTATGGACGCAAGCCAGATCGTACTGACCGCTGAGGGCCGCCAGAAGCTCGTCGAAGAGCTCGCTTGGCGTGAGGGCGATTACGCCAAGGAGATCGTCGAGGACATCAAGGAAGCCCGCGCGTTCGGCGACCTTTCGGAGAACTCCGAGTACGATGCCGCCAAGGACAAGCAGGCCCAGAATGCTGCTCGCATCGCCGAGATTCAGGCTATTCTCGCCAACGCCCAGGTTGCTGCCACCACGGGTGATCTGACCGTCTCCATCGGCTCCACCGTTTCGCTGATTGATCCCAACGGTGAGGTCATGGAAGTCACGCTCGTCGGTACCACCGAGACCAACTCGCTCGAGCATAAGATCTCCAACGAGTCTCCGGTCGGCCACGCCATCATCGGTCACGGCGAGGGCGACTCCGTCGAGGTCGTTACGCCTTCGGGCAAGACCCGCGTCTACACCATCGCAAAGATCGCACGCTAGACCACGGTCCCGCGTAAAGGTATGTTTTCGCTCCCCGGGACCGAATCCTGGGGAGCGTTTTAGTTTGAGGAGCTAACTATGGCAGAGAACCAGAACGCCGCCGAGCAGGCATCGACGCTCAACGACGAGCGCGCCACGCGCCTGGCCAAGCGCGCCGCCCTGTTCGAGGCGGGCCAGAACCCCTATCCCGAGCACTCCGAGATCGAGGACTACGTTGCCGACATCGAGGCTAAGTATGCCGAGCTTGCCGATGGCGAGGACACCGAGGACGTCGTGAAGATCGGCGGCCGCGTGGTCGCCAAGCGCGGTCAGGGCAAGATCATGTTCATCGTCGTGCGCGACGCTACCGCCGAGATTCAGCTGTTCTGCCGCATCAACGACATGGATGAGGCAGCCTGGAATACGCTCAAGGCCCTCGATCTTGGCGATATCCTGGGCGTGACCGGCGTGGTCGTGCGCACCAAGCGTGGCCAGCTTTCCGTCGCCCCCAAGAGCGCGAAACTGCTCTCCAAGGCCGTTCGCCCGCTGCCCGAGAAGTTCCATGGCCTCTCCGACAAGGAGACCCGCTATCGTCAGCGCTATGTCGACCTGATTGCCAACGACGATGTTCGCGAGACCTTCCGTAAGCGCTCGCAGATTCTTTCCACCTTCCGCCGCTTTATGGAGTCCGACGGCTACATGGAGGTCGAGACCCCCATTCTGCAGACTATCCAGGGTGGCGCTACGGCCAAGCCGTTCATCACGCACTTTAACGCGCTCGATCAGGAATGCTACCTGCGCATTGCTACCGAGCTGCACCTCAAGCGCTGCATCGTCGGTGGCTTTGAGCGCGTCTTCGAGATCGGCCGCATCTTCCGCAACGAGGGTATGGACCTCACCCACAACCCCGAGTTCACCACGATGGAGGCCTATCGTGCTTTCTCTGATCTCGAGGGCATGAAGGCGCTCGCCCAGGGCGTCATCAAGGCCGCCAACAAGGCCATCGGCAACCCCGAGGTTATCGAGTACCAGGGCCAGACCATCGATCTTTCCGGTGAGTGGGCAAGCCGTCCCATGACCGATATTGTCTCTGACGTGCTCGGCAAGCAGGTCACCATCGACACGCCGGTCGAGGAGCTTGCCGCCGCCGCGCGCGAGAAGGGCCTGGAGATTAAGCCCGAGTGGACTGCTGGCAAGATCATCGCCGAGATCTACGACGAGCTGGGCGAGGACACCATCGTCAATCCCACCTTTGTGTGCGATTATCCCATCGAGGTCAGCCCGCTCGCCAAGCGTTTTGAGGACGACCCGCGTCTGACCCACCGCTTTGAGCTGGTTATCGCCGGCCACGAGTACGCCAACGCATTCTCCGAGCTCAACGACCCGGTTGACCAGGCTGAGCGCTTTGCTGCCCAGATGGCCGAGAAGGCCGGTGGCGACGATGAGGCCATGGAGTACGACGAGGACTACGTGCGCGCCCTCGAGTACGGTATGCCTCCTGCGGGCGGCATCGGCATCGGCATCGACCGCGTGGTCATGCTGCTTACCAACCAGGCCTCCATTCGCGACGTCCTGCTGTTCCCGCATATGAAGCCCGAGAAGGGTTTCCAGTCCGGTGCCGCTGCCGCCAAGGCTGCCGAGGCCGGCAACGCCGCGAGCCCGTTCGTTAAGTCGCTTAAGCCCACGCTCGATTACTCCAAGATCGCCGTTGAGCCGCTGTTTGAGGAGTTCGTCGACTTCGATACCTTCTCCAAGAGCGATTTCCGCGCTGTGAAGGTTAAGGCGTGCGAGGCCGTCAAGAAGTCTAAGAAGCTGTTGAACTTTACACTCGACGACGGCACCGGCACCGACCGCACCATCCTCTCCGGTATTCACGATTATTACGAGCCCGAGGACCTGGTCGGCAAGACTCTGCTCGCCATCACCAACCTGCCTCCGCGCAAGATGATGGGTATTCCCAGCTGCGGCATGCTGATCAGCGCTATTCACGAGGAGGAGGGCGAGGAGCGTCTCAACCTGATCCAGCTCGACGCTTCCATTCCCGCCGGTGCAAAGATGTACTAACTAGTTACGCGGTTCTACGAACCGCGTAACGGCTCGACGCTGCGCGGGCCGCATTTGGACAATCTGACGTTCAACTTCAAGGGCGCGACCAGAAGGTCAGCGCCCTTTCGTTTCACGTCACCTTGTCTCAAATGCGGCCCGCTCGCTGACTTATGCTCAACCTATGGTGTCATCTCGCCCCAAAAGGACCCTGGTCGCTCTGGCGGGCTTTCGCTGACTTTACCAACACATCGGCGTTGTCTTGGCTGTCAAGCTAGACGTCGCTCGCTGTCCGTCCTCTACCTGCGGCGATGCCCTGGTTGGCACTTAGGGACGTTCCTTTTCTGCCGGCGCTTTGATCCCTTGGGGACGGAGGAAAAGGGATCATTACTTTGCACCAAATACACGAGAGTGGTCCATCGATGAATCGACGTTTGCGCACATGGCTCGCATGACAGTCGTCTCTTTTATGTCTCCTTTAGCCGTCACTGCCTAGGATGGGGGTTGGTCGATAGGGAAGGGAGCGTCTATATGGACGATGCGAGCGAGCGTTCAATCGAAGAGGACATGCTCGATCAGTTCAACTACTTTGACGATGAGGATGAGGAGCTGATCGATCGTCGCGAGCCGGCGTCGCTCGATGCTTTCGACCTTGTTGATGAAGAGCCCGACGAGGACGAGGTCGAATCGACGGAACCCCCACAGCTTTCGCACCTTGACTCGCTGCTTTCGAGAGCCCCCATGCACCACGGTGTCCGTGCCGGCGCGCTCCATATGAAAACTGACTGGCGCCAGATCGTGACGGCAGGCGATGAGCTCGCCGTCGATGCGCCGCTCACCGATAAATCATCCATCATCTGCCGCACCGGCATGCTCATGCTGGCAAGCGGAACAGGTGCCTGGCGCGTGCGCGATACCATGAATCGTGTTGCTGCCGTACTCGGCGTCACGATTCACGTCGACCTGAGTCTTCTGTCGTTTGAGTGCACCTGCATCGAAGATGGCCACTGCTTTAACGAGGTCGTCAGCCTACCCACAACGGGGGTCAATACTCATCGCATTTGGATGATGGAGAGCTTCTTAAAGGAAATCGAGATTTACGGGCGCCGGTTTACCGTGCACGAGTACCACGAGATGCTCAAGACCGTTGAGAACTCAAAGCCCGATTACGCTTCCTGGCAACAGGGCCTTGCGGCAGCCTGTGCTTGCGGCGCCTTCGTCTTTTTGCTCGGCGGCGGCCCTATCGAGATGGCCTGCGCATTCGTAGGCGCTGGTGTCGGCAACTTTGCTCGCTCCCATATTCTCAAGCAGGGCCTTGGCCAGTTTAGCGCGCTGACGATCGGCGTTGCGCTCGCTTGCGTTTCGTATCTGCTGGCATTGCTCGGCCTTGGCCAGGTCGTACCGGGGGCAATGTCGCACCAAGAAGGCTATATCGGCGCCATGCTCTTTGTGATTCCCGGCTTTCCCCTCATTACGGCAGGCCTCGACATCGCTAAGCTCGACATGCGAAGCGGTATCGAGCGTCTTTCGTATGCTGTGTCGATTATTGTGATGGCGACCCTCGTAGGTTGGATGGTTGCCGAGTGCGTGGGACTGGCGCCGGATGACTTTGCCCCGCTCGGTCTCTCACCGTTGGCTCTTACGCTCTTGCGCATACTGATGAGCTTTATCGGCGTATTTGGCTTCTCGGTTATGTTCAACAGTCCGGTAAAGATGGCAGCGGCGGCAGGGCTCATCGGAGCCGTGTCTAATACCTTGCGCCTTACGCTCGTCGATGCGCCGACGCTGTTTCCCTTCTTGGGCCTGAGTGCGGGCATGCCTCCCGAGGCGGCTGCGTTTACCGGCGCGTTGGTATCGGGGCTGCTCGCGAGCTTAGCCGAAATCAAGCTCACCTACCCACGCATCGCCCTTACGGTGCCATCGATTGTCATTATGGTGCCGGGTTTGTATCTGTATCGCTCGATGTATTACATGTGCACCTTCGACACGGTCAATATGCTCGGCTGGTTTGTGCGTGCAGTGCTCATCGTGGCGTTTTTGCCTGTTGGCCTGGGTGTGGCGCGCACCCTCACCGACCCTCGCTGGCGCCACACCAGCTAATTAGTCGTTGGGGACGTCCCAACGGATCAACTGTGCCTCGCATCTCCATAAACTCAACGCTTACGAAGCGCGTGCCGTTCGTGTTAGGGTAGTTCCACCACATAAGTAGTCGCAGACGCACGTACCACGGGCGGGCGAGATGAAGTTCCAACAGCTCCATCTTGCCCGCCCGTTTTTGTTGCGTGGTGCCGCGGCGTAACACAGAAAGGATTTTTCCCTTTATGCCTATCAACAAACGAGAGAGCCTGCTGTTTACCTTTATCATGTGCTTTTGCATGGTGCTCTGGATGAGCGTCTACAACGTTGCCCTGCAGCATGGGGCCATCAACGGCGAGGTTGTTGCCGCCGCGTGGCTCGGCTTCCCCGTTGCCTACGTTTTTGCCATGTGCTGCGACTGGTTTGTTGCCAGCCCCCTTGCCAAGGGTTTCGCTTTTAAATTCCTGGTCACGCCGGGCAAGAGCTCGCCGCTTGCCATGACGCTCGCCGTCAGCTCCTGCATGGTCGTTCCCATGGTCGTCATCATGTCGCTCTACGGCGCGTGCGAAGGCCTGTTCCATATGCCCGGCGGCCCGCTTGCCAATTTGCAGGCGCTGCCGATGATGTGGCTCGTCAACATTCCGCGTAACTTTATCATGGCCCTGCCCTGGAACCTGCTGGTGGCTGGTCCGGTTGCCCGCTTTGCCTTCCGCCGCGCTTTCCCCATGGGAACCGTCTTTGAAGAGCAGCATATGGAGCTCGTGCATATGCCGGGCGCTCCCGTTGCCGAGGAGGTTGCCAACATTTCCGAGCGCATGGACTCCGAGCCTGCCTGCTAGGCAACGCTTAAAACCAGACTCCCAAACAGACCGGAGCGATTCCTTTTTTGTAGACGTTGTCGTATGGCTGCACGTGGAAAAGGCCCCAACGGTTAACATATACTCCATATGGGTAAAGAGACCAAAGCGCTGCCGCGGGGCGGCGCTTTGCGTTTGAAAAACTAGCTCGTCTAAGAGGAACTAGCATGTTAGACCGTTTTACCGATCGCGCGCGCAAGGTCATGTCCATGGCCAAGCAGGAGGCGCTCGATCTTCATTCAAATAAGGTGGGAACCGAGCATCTGCTGCTCGCGCTCGCCAAGGAGGACGAGGGCATCGCCGCCGAGGCGCTGCGCTCGCTCGACATCTCCTACGACGACATCATGGACACGCTCAAGGAGGTCCAGACCACCGTTCCCGAGCCCAGCGAGGAGACCGAGGCCGCCAAGCTCGCCTTTACGCCACTCGTCATCAGCGTGATGGAGCGCTCCTTCCGCGTGGCGCGCGAGAACAACCAGACCTATGTGTCGACCGAGCACCTGCTCATCGGTATCGTCGAAGAGGGCAACGGTATGGCCATGGACATCCTCATGCGCCTGGGCGTGTCGTCCGCTTCCATCAAAAAAGCCATCGAGAAGCTTACCGCCAAGGATCAGGACAAGAAGCGCCCACTCGCCGGCGCCGGTGCTGGGCGTTCCGGTGCGGGCCTGCCGTTCTTTAGCGGCTCGGACGCCTCGCAGCAAAAGGGGAGCGTCACCGACACGCTCAAGCAGTTCGCCACCAACCTTACGCAGAAGGCACGCGACGGTAAGCTCGACCCCGTGATCGGTCGCGAAAAGGAAGTCCAGCGCATGATGGAGATCCTTTCGCGCCGCACCAAGAACAACCCGCTTATCTTGGGTGACCCCGGCGTGGGCAAGACGGCCATCGTCGAGGGCCTGGCACAGCAGATCGCTGCCGGCAACGTGCCCGAGAACCTTATGAACCAGAACATCTGGACGCTCGATCTGCCGGGTCTTGTCGCGGGCGCCAAGTATCGCGGTGAGTTCGAGGAGCGCCTCAAGAACGTGATCCAGGAGGCAACCGAAGCCGACGACGTCATCCTGTTTATCGACGAGATGCACACCATCATCGGTGCCGGTTCTGCCGAGGGATCCATCGATGCAAGCTCCATGCTCAAGCCCGTGCTCGCGCGCGGTGCTTTTCAGATCATCGGTGCCACCACGGCCGAGGAGTTCCGTAAGTACCTCACCAAGGATCCGGCCTTTGAGCGTCGCTTCCAGACCATCGATGTCGAGGAGCCGAGCGTCGAGGACACGGTCAAGATCCTGACCGCGCTCAAGCCGCGCTACGAGGAGCACCACCATGTGCGTTACACACAGGGTGCTATCGAGGCCGCCGCGAACCTCTCCAACCGCTACATTCAGGACCGCTTCCTGCCCGATAAGGCCATCGACCTCATCGACGAGGCCGGTGCCCGCGCCCGCATTGCCGCCAACCGCGCGCCCGAGCCGGTGCGCGAGGCCGAACATCGCATCGAGGAGCTCAAGGCTGCCGCACAGGAGGCCACCGAGAGCGACGACATGAACAAGGCCGCCGAGATCACCGAGCAGCAGAAAGCCGCCGAGATTGAGCTCGCCGAGGCCAAGGCTGCCTGGACGGCCGAGCTCGACGCCAGTCCGCTCACCATCGATGTCTCCCAGATTGCCGACATCGTGTCCGTGACCTCGGGCGTGCCGGTGTCCTCGCTCACCGAGAGTGAGAGTCGCCGCCTGCTGCAGGCCGAAAGCGTGCTCAAGACGCGCATCATCGGTCAGGATGAGGCCGTCGAGGCCGTTGCCAAGGCCGTGCGCCGCAGCCGCTCGCCGCTCAAGGACCCTCGCCGCCCCGGCGGCAGCTTTATCTTCCTGGGCCCCACCGGCACGGGCAAGACCGAGCTTGCCAAGACGCTCGCCGAGTATCTCTTTGGCAGCAAGGACGCGCTCATCAGCTTCGACATGTCGGAGTTTGGCAGCGAGTTCGAGGTCTCCAAGCTTATCGGTAGCCCTCCGGGTTACGTGGGTCACGACGAGGGCGGCCAGCTCACCAAGGCTGTTCGCCGTCATCCGTACTCGGTCGTGCTGTTCGACGAGATCGAGAAGGCGCACCCTGATATCTTCAACATCTTGCTACAGGTGCTGGAGGAGGGCCGCCTGACCGATAGCCAGGGCAAGACGGTCGATTTCCGCAACACCGTGATTATCATGACGTCCAACGTGGGCGCCCGCGAGATCGCGCAGGATGCGAGCGTGGGCTTTGGCACCACCGGCGAGCAGGGTCTCACGTCGAGCGAGATCCGCGGCCGTGCGATGGGCGAGCTCAAGCGCCTGTTCCGCCCCGAGCTGCTCAACCGTATCGATGACATCGTGGTGTTCCAGAAGCTTTCGGGCGAGAACCTGACCAAGATCGCTCACCTGCTGGTGGACGACCTGCGCCAGCGCCTGATTGCCAACGGCATGAACATCAAGCTCACCGATGCGGCCTACGACAAGATTGTGGCCGAGGGCACCGACCTCACCAACGGTGCACGTCCGCTGCGCCGCGCTATCCAAAAGCTCATTGAGGATCCGTTGTCCGAGGAGCTGCTGGCCGGCGAGTGGGGCAGTGGCGATACCGTCCTGTGCGATGTGGCCGACGGCAAGTTTGTCTTTAGCCATGGTACGGGCGAGATCCCGGCACCGCGTCCGGCGGGCACGCTCGGTGGCGATACCGCTCCGGCAGCGCCGCACACCGGAAACGCTGCGCCTGTGAGTAGTGGCGTGACCTCGGGCCCCGGCGGTATGATGCAAGCTGGCTCCGGCGCGCTGTAGGGCGTGGCGACAATTTGATACGCTCAATCGAGGCGCTCTGGCAAGGGCGCCTCGATTTGTAGAGCTGCGGTGATTGTGACCGTTACGCTATACGGTCCACCGTTAGCCGATGATGCGAGAACGCTCGGCGTTTTCGACTGGTTTATGCAAACGAAGTCTGGGAATATACAAGTCGCATGTCTTATTGTCTAACCAGTTGCGCCAAGGAGGCACCATGGACTACAAGATCACCGGCTACGAGCCCGCCCAGCTGTTCCATTTCTTTGAGGAGGTCAGCGCGATTCCCCGCGGGTCTGGCAACGAGAAGGGCATCAGCGATTTCTTGGTTGCGTTTGCCAAGGAGCGCGGCCTCGATGTGTACCAGGACGAGGTCTACAACGTCATCATTCGCAAGTCCGCATCTGTCGGTGCCGAGAATGCCCCGACCGTGATGCTGCAGGGCCATATCGACATGGTGTGCGACAAGCTGGGCTCCGTTGAGCACGACTTTACGACCGATGGTATCGACCTGGTCGTCAAGGACGGCGTCCTCACCGCTAACGGCACCACCCTGGGCGCCGACAACGGTATCGCCGTCGCGCTTATGCTTACCGTGCTCAACGACGATTCGATTGCTCATCCGGCCCTCGAGTGCGTATTCACCACCGACGAGGAGACTGGCCTGGTCGGCGCCGAGACGCTCGACAAGTCCCAGATTAGCGCCCGCACCATGATTAACCTTGACTCCGAGGAAGAGGGCGTTGCCACCGTCAGCTGCGCCGGCGGCGTCGTCGTTACCTACACCTGCCCGATCGCGCGCGAGCATAAGACCGGTAGCACCCTCACGCTTGACATCTCCGGCCTGCTGGGCGGTCACTCCGGCAGTGATATCCACCTGGAGCGCGGCAACGGCAACCTCATCATGGCCCGCATCATCGACCGCTTGATGGTAGCCGGCGAGCCCGCCGTCGTCAGCTTTAACGGCGGCACTAAGGACAACGCCATCAACCGTGAGTGCAAGGCTGTTCTGGTCTACGCCGACCACGCTGCCGCCGAGGCAGCGGCGCAGATCGCAAAGGGCATCATCGCCGACGTCACTGCCGAGCTCGAGGTCTTCGACCCCGGCTTTACCTGCACCGTCGAGATTGCCGACGACACCGAGGTCGAGGCCATGGACCAGAAGTCTGCGCTTGCCCTCATCCGCGCTCTGCGTCTTGCCCCTAACGGCGTGATCCGCCGCAACGTCGCCACCGACGGCTCCGTCGAGGTTTCCTCCAACATCGGTGTGGTTGCCACCTCTGACGACCAGGTCAAGATCATGCTGTCCCCGCGCTCCTCGATCACCTCGCTGCAGAACGAGTTCAAGGACCGCCTGCAGACACTGGCCGATGTCCTGGGCTTCGACGCCAAGTTTGAGTTCGAGTATCCCGGCTGGAGCTATGCCGAGCATTCGCCGGTCCGCGACGTCTTTGTCGAGAGCTATCGCGAGCTCTTTGGCTCCGAGCTGCGCATCGAGTCCATTCACGCCGGCCTTGAGTGCGGCCTGTTTGCCGAGGCCCTGCACGGCCTGGACGCCATCGCCGTGGGCCCGACGCTCTCCGATGTCCACACCCCGGACGAGAGCATGGAGCTCGCTTCTGCCGAGCGCTTCTACGAGCTGCTCATCGACGTCCTCAAGCGCCTCGCTGCGTAAAGGTTGCGCTAGCAGCAGTCTGAGCTACGTGCTAGCGGATTGCAAATGACATTACGAGAGGGGGCATCCGAGCTTTTGCGACGGGTGCCCCCTCTCTTCTTTTAAGAAATGGGAAATTGATTGGCGTCTAGCCCATATCCGCCTTGATGAGGTTGAGGGTGCGCTGGCAGTTTTCGCGGACGGGGCCGAGCATATCCTCGCGCAGGTCCGCCATGCCGGGCAGGTCGGCGTATTCGTCCATGACCTCTTCCATGCAAATGGGTACCTCGTAGGCGAGGTCCATCATGGTCGCAAAGCAAAACTTCTCGGATAGCCCGGCATCGGTAAGCGCCGCCTCCAGCGTGGGGTCGCCCATACCGTGGTATCGGCGGATAGCGCCTGGACCGATGCGCCCCACACGATTTTCGCCGCCAACGCTCATGGCGAGGCGCGCCCGGCGGCGCATGCGCTCATACGCCAAACCCGACGCGACATCGTACATACGAGCCATCATGGCTGCGCCGTCGTTTCCAAGGAGCAGGGAATAGTTTTTCGCGTGCGCATCCGGTGCGCCGATAATGGCGTTGAAGAACAGTATCTGCGTAAACAGATACAGGTTAAGTTGATGGTGGCTCGTATTTACGAGGAGCTCCTGAATATCGCGTGTGGTCGGGCCGCCGTCTGCCGTGTACTTTTGGGCGGGCATCACCCCAAGTGCCTGGCAGAGGTCTTCTTGATGTAGACGCCTGATCGTTCCGTCTTTGACTTTCACGCGGTCATAGCGCTCAACAATGAGGGCAGGTTCGTCCTCAAACATTCGATATTCGACGTTTGCCGTTGCGATACCGGCGCGCTGGGCGCTTTTCATGCAGACAAACTCATTGAGAGCCTCGAGTTTAAATCCGATAACGCCATTTTTTAAAATATGCGTCGTGGGCGAGGAGCCCATGCATTCGCACCAGCGGCCGTTTATGAACGCGAGCGCGAACTTGCCCTGGTTGCCTCCAAGTGACCAACTTTCATCTAGACCCATCCACGATGCATCGCGGTCATCTCTGATCGACTTGAGACGGAGAGCAATTTCGTGGTCGTCTATAGGGCGGTATTCGCCAACGCGATGCAGGACGGCGTCGGCATCTTCTTCGGCACAAAACTGCACTCCGCCCGGACAGTCGAGTCCGATATGGCTGAGCAACGCAACGGGATTGTTGGGCCTAACGTCGAATTCGGCGGCAATCGCTTTTCGTTGGTCTTCGCTGTCGGGTAGAAGGCCAAACAGGTACGGATTCATGACCTGTTGTCCGTATGTGCGATTCGATAGGGGTATGTTGGTCGATAGGGCTGGCCCGTCATAGTCATGATCGTAGGTAAAGCTGATAAGACCGTTCTCATCTTGCGTGAGCGTTCCCGCAGGCACGCCGCAAATAATGGTCCGAAGTGATGTTCTGGCCATTGGCTATTTCCCTTCGGGCTTGGTTTGGCTAGATGCGTTTGCGGCAATCGAGACTCCGAGATTGGACATGGCGAAATCGGCGAAGACCTCGTCGTAGAGTGCGGATGTAAAGGGGACATCTGCAAGAGCCGGAATGGCGGTACTACGACGGTTACGATGATGAGGACGTTGAGCGTGATGGCGCCTAGGGATGCTGCGAGGCAGCGGATTGGCATGCGGGGCGTCGACTGGTCGCTCGTTTTTCGCTTCGCCGATATCCCCTTGAGCGGCGAGTGCCAGTCCAAGAGCATTGAAAATCGTCAGCAACTTATCGAGCCGAATACCCGTAGCGTCGCCCAGCTCGAGCGATGCGAGCAGGCGCTCCGAAACACCGGCTTTTTTAGCGAGGGCCACACGGGTGATTCCCTGCGACTCGCGTGCCTGGCGCACGTAGATGCCAGCTTGGCGCGGTGTGGTGATGGGAAGAGTATCCACGGCGATCTCCTAACGTGCAGACTTTTGCATATCAGTATGACATGCAAAAGTCTGCACGAAAAGGCCTCATGCAAAACTCTGCATAAGGCCTTGTGCTGGCGTTGAGTTTTGAGCGATTGTGTTTGGCGTTACAGCGCCAAAATCCCCAGATGCTCAAGCAAGATCTTAAGCCCGATGAGGATGAGCACGACGCCACCCACGATGGTGGCGGGTTTTTCGTAGCGCGCGCCAAAGGTGTGGCCGATCGCTACGCCGGCGACGGAGAAGATAAACGTTGTGACGCCGATAAGCGATACAGCGGGAACGATGTCGACCGAGAGCGCGGCAAACGAGATACCCACGGCGAGCGCGTCAATCGAGGTGGCGATGGCAAGGATTAGGTACTCGCCCAGGTCGATCTTTTCGGCATCCTTGCCGTCGCCTTCATCCTCATCCTCGTCTTCGGTAAAGGCTTCCCACAGCATCTTGCCGCCGATAAAGGCCAAAAGGATAAAGGCAATCCAATGGTCGATGGGTCCGATGATGCCCATGAATTGACTGCCGAGTGCCCAACCGATCACGGGCATGCCGGCCTGAAACCCGCCAAAGAACAGACCGAGCACCACGGCGACTTTAAGGTTGATCTTTTTCATGCCAAGACCCTTGCAGATGGAAACGGCAAAGGCGTCCATCGAAAGGCCAACGGCGAGCAACATGAGCTCTGCGAGTCCCATAGTCTGGCTCCCTCTTTGCGGGCGAACCCGATTACACGACTACTCCCTCATTTATATGAAACCCGATGCTACCACATGAGCAGCTAAAAGGGCCCCGTCCCAAATGAGCTACCTAAGCGGTGTTCGCTCATTCTGTAAGCATCGGATTTCGCAAGCGTTGCGGGGACAAACCGTGAGAAACTATTTAGCGTTTATGGAGCGTATACGATGGGAGCGATGCCTTGGATAAGAACGAGCTGCAAAAGCGTATGGAACAGGCCATCCGCCTGACGGCACCTGGTCAGCCGATCCGCACCGCCCTCGACATGATCATTGCCGGTCACCTGGGTGCTCTTATCTGCGTCGGCGACACTGAAAACGTGCTCGCCGCCGGTAACGACGGCTTCCCGCTCAACATTTCGTTCACCTCGAACCGTCTGTTCGAGCTCTCCAAGATGGATGGCGCCATCGTCATCGACGGCGACCTCACCCAGATCCTGCGCGCCAACTTCCACCTCAATCCCGATCCCTCGCTTGCCACGAGCGAGACGGGCATGCGTCACCGCACCGCCGCTCGCATGTCGGTGCTCACCGATGCCATCGTGATCTCGGTCTCGGCCCGTCGTGCCGTCGTCAACGTGTACGTTCACGGCAAGAGCTACGAGATCCAGCCCGTCACCACTATCATGAGCTCGGTCAACCAGCTCGTCGCCACGCTCCAGACCACCCGTCAGTCGCTCGATCGCTCCCTGCTGCGCCTGACGGCCCTCGAGCTCGACGACTACGTTACGCTCGCCGACATTACCGGTATTTTCTCGAGCTTTGAGATCATGCAGCAGGCAAAGACCGAGCTTAAGGATTGCATCGTCAAGCTGGGCAACCAGGGCAAGCTCGTGCAGATGCAGCTCGAACAACTCGCCGGCTCCAGCATGGATACCGAGTACGACCTGATGATTCGCGACTATGCGAGCGATTCCTCCGAGGCAAACGCCGAGAAGATTCGCGCCGAGCTTGCTCGCATGACGCCTAAGGACCTGTCCGACCCACAGCATGTGGCGGCGGTTCTGGGTTACGACGACCTGGACGAGGACTCTGTCATGACGCCGCTGGGCCTGCGCACGCTTTCGCGCGTGTCCGTCGTGCGCGACGGCGTGGCCGAGAAAATCGTTGACGAGTACGGCTCGCTGCAGGAGCTCATGGACGACATCAGCGAGGATCCGGAGCGCCTGGGCGACTTTGGCGTCAACAACCCTGCTATTCTTGCGGACTCGCTGTACCGCATGAAGGGCACCAAACAGGGGAACGCATAATGGCGCCCGTATGCGCCGTGGTCGTTGCCGGCGGCAGCGGCCAGCGCTTTGGAAATCCCGGTGGCAAGCAGCTCGTTAACGTGGCGGGCCGTCCGCTTATGAGCTGGTCCATCCGCGCATTTGACCGTAGCGATAAGGTCGGCCACATCGTCGTGGTTTGCCCTGCCGAGCGTCGTGCCGAGATGCGACGCCTGGCCATCGACCCGTTTGACTATGACACGCCCATCAGCTTTGCCGATGCCGGCGCGACCCGCCAGGATTCCACCCGTGCCGGCGTGCATGCGGTTCCGGCGGGCTTTGAATACGTTGCCATTCACGATGGCGCCCGTCCGCTCATTACGACCGAGGCCATCGACCACGCTATCGACGTGCTCGTGAGCGACCGCGCCCTCGACGGTGTCGTGTGCGGCCAGCCCGCGATCGACACGCTCAAGATCGTCGATGGCGATAACATCGTCGAGACGCCGCCGCGCGAACTCTATTGGGCCGCACAGACGCCGCAGATTTTTAGCGTCGACGCCATGAAGCGCGCCCACACCGCAGCTATCGCTGAGGGCTTTATCGGCACGGACGATTCGTCGCTGGTCGAGCGCATGGGTGGGCGTGTCCGCTGCGTCCAGAGCCCGCGCGATAACCTTAAGGTGACGGTGCCCGAGGACCTGCGTCCCGTAACCGCGATTCTGCTCGGCCGCATGGCCGAGGGAGAGGACCTTCCCCATGTTCAGTAACCTGCGCATTGGACACGGCTACGATGTTCACCGTCTGGTGGAGGGGCGTCGATGTATTATCGGCGGTGTCGACATTCCCTACGAGCGCGGTCTGCTGGGCCACTCGGATGCCGATGTGCTCGCGCACGCGCTGGCCGACGCCATTCTGGGCGCCTGCCGCGGGGGAGACATCGGCAAGCTGTTCCCCGACACCGATCCTGCCTATGAGGGCGCCGACTCGATGGTGCTGCTCGCCCGTGTGATGGACTATGCGCGCGAGCTGGGCTTTGAGTTTGTCGATGCCGATTGCACCATTGCCTGCCAGCAGCCCAAGATCACCCCGCACCGCGATGCCATGCGCGCCAACCTGGCCCATGCCCTGGGCGTTGACGTCGAAAACGTGGGCGTCGCCGCCACTACGACCGAAAAACTCGGCTGGGAAGGCCAAGGCGAGGGAATTGGCGCCTGGGCCGTCTGCCTGCTACAGAAAACCGTTAAGGAGTAACGAATGCGTATCTACAACAGCGCTACCCATAAAAAGGAAGAGTTCCAGCCCATCGAGCCCGGTAAGGTCCGCATGTATGTGTGCGGCCCCACGGTCTACGACAACATCCACATCGGCAACGCCCGCACGTTCATCAGCTTTGACGTGATTCGCCGCTGGCTCATCGCGAGCGGCTACGAGGTCACGTTCGCTCAGAACCTCACCGATGTCGATGACAAGATCATCAAGCGCGCCAACGAGCAAGGCCGTACGGCTGCCGAGGTTGCGACGGAGTTCTCCGACAAGTTCATCGGCGTCATGCGCGCTGCCAACGTGCTCGATCCCGATGTGCGTCCCCGCGCCACCAAAGAGATCGGTCCCATGATCGCCATGATCAAGACGCTTATCGAGCAGGGCCACGCTTACGCAGCCGATAACGGCGATGTGTACTTTGCCGTGCGCAGCGATCCCAACTATGGCCAGGTCTCGGGCCGCAACATCGATGACCTTATGGTTGGTGCACGTATCGAGGAGAACGAGGACAAGAACGACCCGCTCGACTTTGCCCTGTGGAAGGCCGCCAAGCCCGGCGAGCCCAGCTGGCCGAGCCCCTGGGGCGAGGGCCGTCCCGGGTGGCACACCGAGTGCGCCGCCATGGTGCATCGCTACCTTGGCACTCCGATCGACATCCACGGCGGTGGCTCCGACCTTGCCTTCCCGCATCACGAGAACGAGTGCGCCCAGGCCACCTGCGCCTGGCACCAGGGCTTCTCCAACACTTGGATGCACACGGGCATGCTGCTGGTAGACGGCGAGAAGATGTCCAAGTCGCTCGGCAACTTCTTTACGCTGGCCGAGGTTCTCGAGCAGCACTCCGCTGCCGCCCTGCGCCTGCTGATGCTGCAGACGAGCTATCGCTCGCCGCTCGACTTTTCTTGGGAGCGCCTGGAGGGTGCCGAGAACTCGCTCACGCGTATCGCCGGTACGGTCGAGAACCTGCGCTGGGCCGCGAACCATGCGACGGCCGATGCCGATGAGGCAGCATCTGAGGCGTTTGCCGCCAAGGCCGCCGAGACCCGTGCCACCTTTAAGGAGTGCATGGACGACGACTTTAACACCGCTGGTGCTATGGGTGCCGTCTTTGGCTTTGTGACCGAGTGCAACCAGTACCTGGAGCAGGCGGGCGACGCTGCCGACAAGGCCGCCGCGCTTGCCGCCGCCGACACGCTGGCCGAGCTGCTCGATACGCTTGGCGTCGAGCTTCCCGAGCCCAAGGTCGAGCTGCCGCTGGGTCTGCTGGGCGTTGCCGCCGGTTTGGTCGCCTATACGGGTGACGACGTGGACGAGGCCGCTGCCAAGATTCTCGAGGCCCGCGCCGAAGCCCGCGCCGCCAAGAACTGGGATCTGGCCGACGCCATCCGCGACCAGCTCAAGGACCTCGGGCTGACGATCGAGGATACTGCCGCGGGCACTCGTATCAAATCTCTCTAATCCCCGCGGGTTTCCCAAGCACCCGACCTTGCCGTTCAAACCGTCGCTCGCGTACTCAAGTACGCGTCGCTCCTCTTTCACGGCTATCTCGGACACTTGAAAAACCCGTGCCGACCGCCCGAGCCACGGCACCTTGCCTTTCAATCGTCGGGCATGACCTCAAGGTCAATGCCCTCCTCTTTCAAGGCAATCTGCCGCACCTCGGGCGGTCGGTCTATTTGTTTCATTTGATAGTTGTATTTAGGAGGTCGCTTTATGGCCGACAATCGCAAGCGTGCATCGCGTGGAGGCAAGCAGGCTGCTTCTGGCTCGCGTCCGATTCGCCGCAACGACCGCGCTGCCACTCCCAAGGGCCAGCGCGAACGATCACAGGCTGCTCGCCCGCAGCGCGAGCGTAGCCGCGATAACGTCCAGGTTCCCAAGGGCGAATTTATCGAAGGTCGTCGTGCTGCCGCCGAGGCGCTACGCACTGGTTTTCCCATCAAGTGCGCGCTCATTGCCGAGGGCGGGGAGCGCGATGCCGCCTTGTCGCGCCTGGTCGACGACCTCAACGCCGCAGGCGTCCGCATTAAGTATGTGCCGCGCGCGCAGCTCGATGCGCTGTCGAGCCATGGCGCTCACCAGGGCATTGCGCTCGAGGTGGGTAATTTCCCCTATGCCGATGTTGCCGACATCCTCGATCGCGCGGGTGACGGACCGGCGCTCGTCGTCGTGCTCGACCATGTGACCGACGATGGCAACTTTGGCGCCATCGTGCGCTCTGCCGAGGTCGTGGGCGCGGCGGGCGTCATCATTGCCAACAAGCGTGCCGCTGGCGTGACTGTGGGCAGCTACAAGACTTCAGCCGGTGCCGTCATGCATCTGTCCATCGCGCAGGTGCCCAACATCGCCCGTGCACTCGACGATCTTAAGGCCGCTGGCTTTTGGGTGGGCGGTGCCTCCGAGCACGCCGAGGGCAGCTGCTGGGACGCCCCCTTCGAGGGCCGCGTTGCGCTCGTCATGGGCTCTGAGGGCGACGGCATCTCGCGCCTGGTGCTCGAGAAATGCGACTTTTTGACCAAACTTCCCCAGCGTGGCATGACCGAGAGTCTCAACGTGGCCCAGGCAACGACGGCGTTGTGCTTTGAGTGGCTGCGCCGCAATGCCGGCGAGCTCATGGGGGAGGAGTAGCGCATGTCCAAGAAGAACCGCGCCAAGTCCAAGGCCAAGCGCTTTGGCGAAGGCTCGGCCAAGCCGATTGTTTCGGCCGCGACCTATGGCGTGGGCGGCAATGCGTTTGCGCAGGCCATCGCCGATCCGGTCTCGACGGTGCACTCCAATAAGCCCGAGCTGCTGGTGGTCGACGGCTACAACGTGATTCACTGCACGCCGCGCTACGAAAAGCTCGTGTACGACCATTCCGATGATCCGTATTCCAGCGACGTTCACGATATGGCGCGCACCGCGCTCATCAACGACGTCGCCGCCTTTGCCCAGGGCCGCTACGAGGCCGTGATCGTGTTCGACGGCGCGGGCAATATCTCCAACGAGCGCCCCAACCTGCCGGCCCGCGGCGTGCGCATCGAGTTTTCGCCGACGGGCGTCTCTGCCGATACCGTGGTGCAGAAGCTCTGTATCGAGGCGCGCGAGGAGGGCCGCGCGTGCTCCGTGGTGTCGAGTGACGGCACGATCCAGGCCGTCGTCATGGGCAAGGGTGTCACGCGTATTTCGAGCCGCATGCTGGTGGACGAGATCAAGCAGATCGATAACGACGTTCACGAGGCAGAGGAAGCTCCGCAGATAAAGATGACTCTGGGCAGCCGCCTGAGCCCCGATGCCCTGGCCAAGCTCAAGGCCCTTCGCGGGAGGTAGGGAAGTTGGCGGGGCAATGCTGCCTCGCTAACTCCATTCAGCGATGTCGATCATTCTTTCGAGGCGCCACGTTAGCGCCTCTTTTAGATAAGGCAGTCTCGCTGCTAGGGCATCGTTTTTAGACAGAATCTCGATCGCCTCGTCGACAAAGCCCTCGAGTTTGTCGCCGTCAAACCAGCCCATGTCCTCGACGAGCAACATTTGTTTGGCGGGACTTGAATGAAATTGTGCGCTGGTAAAACTGTGCTCTCCCGCCCTAAGCTCCTCTAGTGATATGTTGCACCAGAGTGATGAGCCCGAATCGAAGATGGGGGCTGGTCTGCAGGCCAGTGAGTTGATGTTTCGCACGAGGCCGAAGTTGCGCCAATGACGGTCGTAGTTGGCAATGATGTCATCGCATACGATCATGCGGTCAAGGGCGTCTTTTATATCTGTCGCTCCAAGCTTCTCGCTGTTTGCTACATACCGTTCGTAATCGGTTAGTCGCTCGTCTGCATTTGCATGCTGGTTTACATAGAACGCAGGGACATATTCTTCTTCGTCAGTTAAGAAGACATTGCATGTGCTCAAGGCGGAAGTACCCGCGCCTTCGAGCGAATAGGGTACATAATCGCAACCGTTTAGGATGCGACGGTGAAGTGCAGTCGCCACCAGCTCGTTATAAGGTTCCTGGTTTAGATGTGCACCTGCCTTGTGGAGGATTCGACGGTCACCCTCGCATGTCCAGTACTTTTGAAGATTGCCGTCCGAGGTGTTGTCAGGCTTTGCGGCAGCTGCCTTACCCTCCGGGGCGAAGGGTGCAATGGTTAGCGAGACGTCGTCAAAAGCATTATTGAAGAAATTGATATCTTCCCACGCGAGACCGGAGTCTTGGGGCCTAATCCAATACTGGTCGGATAAGGAGAGGCCAAGATTTCGCTGTACGAGTTCATCGGGAACATCGACTGCGGCTTCTGCAAGCAGGGAGGCTAGCCCAATGCGTGCGAGCGGGATACCGCGGCCGCGCCACCAGATGCGGAAGGAGTCGAGCGATACAGGTTTGCTGGGAGCAAAAACTCCAATAGGGGCGTGGGCACGATCGACGTCGGCGCCGATGTGGGTGAAGTCTTTCCGTGATCTGCTGTAGACCAGCTGGGCCACTTCGTGCGTGCGGTTCATGAGGGTGAATGCGATCTCGCTCTTACCGTGGCCGCGGCGGGGACGTCCCCCCGTTTTGGTCGCGGAACGGAGTCGCGTGTCGACGCTGCCTTTGTCGATGAGCCATACACCAGAAGCCTTGCGGGCCTCAAGTGCTCCGTTTTTTATGAGCTCCTGCACCCTGCGCGGAGTGATGCCGAGCAGCTCGGCTGCTTCTTTTGTAGTCAACATCGCGAAACCCTTCGCCAAAACGAATAGTTTTATATAGCCAATTGTAATTAAAACTATTCGTTCTGGCGAATGGTTTTAAGATTGAGAGCGCACTGACAGAAATGAACGGGCCTGGTACGCGCTGTTGCTGGATTTTGCATATTTGTATAACGCCGTGCGGCCTGTTGCGCCCCGTCCGTAATTCCTTTATTCTTAACAGGCTTCGCGCGAAAGCGCCAAGTGTGCCAGTGTGGCGCAACGGTAGCGCAACTGATTTGTAATCAGTGGGTTGCAGGTTCGATTCCTGTCACTGGCTCCATGAGAGTTTCGGGCTCTGTTCCCTATTGTGGGACAGGGTCCGTTTCTTTTTAGGTGGCGTGCCATCGGGTCAGCGCCCATCCCGTTTTTGGTTTGTCTCGTCCTCCAGTTTGTCTAAATCTGTAACACCAAGACCGATATTTGGCATCTAACTGTTACAGATTGAGATGAAACTTAGGGTGTTTTAGGAATATCTTGATCTGTAACATGTAGAAGCGGAATAGGCCTCTTGCCGTTACAGATCGAGACAAGGGCGGGTACGGACCTGGATGTCCTGCTCGAGCGTGGATTTCTGGACGCGCGAGAGAAAAAATCTCCCGACCGGAGAACGAGCGTGGATAATTAACTTGGATAGGGAGCTAAGGTAAACACCGATTGTCTATCGACGGCTTTAGAAACGACGACCCCGATTCCATTGTGGAATCGGGGTCGTTTGTGCCTCAGGAATCCGAATGGATTAATCGAGCTCCTAAGGACCTTCTTGGGTTCTTGCTAATGGTCTGCCGAGGATGTCTCCAATGCAAACAGCGGGCATCTACTCAATATAGCTGGGATTCCTCTTGATAATCACGCGTGCAGCGATGAACGAGACGACGATGGCGATGACGGCGACAACGCACGCCAGTACGAAGTTGCCCATGGATCCATCGGGAGCGATAAAGATCAGCGCAGAAAGAAGACCGGGGCATGCTCCCGCAACATACTCCTTCAGGACAAAGATACCTGCAGGGAGTCCCGCGCAGAGGGCGCCGATTGCCGTGCCGACAAGCAGGCGGGGACGCTCGATGAGGCAGCCGTAAAATGCGGGCTCAGTTACGCCGCAAAGTGCGGTGACGGCAACCGTGGTGACCATACCTCTCTTCTCCTTGTTGCCTTTCATTGCAGTTGCCAAGGCGAGACTCGTGCCGCCAATGCAGAGGTTTGAGATGAAGCCAAAGATGATGGGCGCCCAGCCGAGCTGCGCCAAGCTCGTAACTTCGATCGCGATGTAGGCCTTATCAAGACCGAGCATGACAAAATAGGGGTTAAGGGCTGCAAGGATTGGAGTAGCGATAAATGCCACGTTATCCATGAGCCACGTGGCGGCATCACTTAGCGCGTAGCCCATCATGCTGCCGGCGGGGCCGAGGATAATCAGCTCAACAGGCACGACGATGAACATGGTGAGCAGCGGCTTCAAGAACAGTTTGGTAATGTCGGGGATGATTTTCTGAAGACCGCGATCAACAAAGTACATGAACACAACGCCCAGTACGATTGGCACCACCGTGCTCGAGTAGTCATTCGTCGGGATGGGGATGCCAAGAAAGTCGAGACCCTCAGCACCGCTAATAGACGAGCTAATCATGATTGCGCCCAGCAGTGCGCCCATGATAGGCTGCATCTTCATGACGGCGGCGAGCTGATAGCCGAGGTAAACGGGCAGGAAGCTAAATGAGGCGCTGAAGATCGCCAGCAGAACCTGGGCGGTTCCGCTATCGGTGCTCAATCCACAATAATTGACCAGGAGATTCTTGATCGAAAGAATGAGTCCGCCAACGATGAGCGCCGGGACGATGGGCATGAATACCTGTGCAGAGACGTTCCCGAATTTCTCAATCAAGCCCATGGCGGTGTTACCGCTTTTAATGCCTTCTGCAAGGTCTTTGGCGGTTTGGGCATCGTCGGCAACCGTGCCACCGCCGACTTCGATTCCCGCGAAGTCGAGGAAGTCGTTGTAAGCCTCGGTGACGTTGGGCCCGATGATCACCTGAAGCTGGCCACCGCTGACTACTGCCCCGAGCGCCTGGTCGGCCGATTTGGCGAGCTGGAGATCGATGATCGAGGTGTCTCGTGCGTCGATGCGAAGGCGCGTCGCACAATGAGTTACCGATGTAATGTTCTCTTTGCCGCCAACAGCCTTTAGGACTGTTTCGGACATTGCCTGATATTTCATCTCTTTCTCCTAACCTTCCTGCTCCTGATACTTCGAGATAAGGTCTCGGTACCAATACCAGCTCTTTTTGGGGGTGCGCTCCAGATTGTTCTCGAAGTCGATATGGACAAGTCCGTATCGTTTTTCGTAGCCGTTGATCCAGCTATACAGATCCATCGTCGACCAAAGGTAGTAGCCCTCAACGCGTGCGCCGTCGCGCTTAGCCCTCATCATGTGCTCGATGAACTGGCCCAGAAGCTCGATGCGGTCATCATCGTGGATCATTCCGTCTGCGTCTGGTTGCTCATAGGCGCCATGTCCGTTTTCCGTAATAAAGATGCGGGGCGCGTCATAGCGCTCGTGGATATCCATGATGGTTGAATACATGCAACTTGGGAGTATTTCGCGGCCCCATTTATTGCGGGGAACATTGCTGTCGCGGGCGCTTTCAAACAAGGGCGCAATGCATTTTCCTTCGACCTTTTTGCTCGAACTGCCCTTATTGTTCGCCGAAACGGCAAGCTCTCCACCGTGCCAGTCGGTTACATACTCTCGGCAATACACGTTGAGTCCAATAAAATCGACTTTACCGTCTCTGAATTCTTCTACGTCATTTGGGGATCGATAGAGCGAGACGCCAAGTTTTTCAAGGATTTCGTCCATTTCTGGCGGCAGTTGACCCTGAAGCGCTGGTGCCAGAATCATGCGATTGGCGAAAAAGTCTGCGTATCGAAATACGTCATCGGGGTGCTCGGTTGCCGGGTCGAGTTCGACAACGCCGCCATCGTGGACGGCGCCGATGATGCCGTCGTAGCCCATTTGACGATATGCTCGGACTGCGAGTGCGCTTGCGCGCATCAGGTTGTACTGAAACTGCATGTACGACTGAACGTCGAGCGATCGATTGGGGGGATAGTTGCCCAACATGTTTACGCAGTAGCTGTAGAAATGCGGCTCGTTAACGGTGGCCCAGATTTTAACGCGGTCTGCAAAGCGCTCAAAGCAAATCTTGGCGTAATTGCAGAACCACTCTGCCATGTCGTTGTTCAGCCATCCGCCTTTGCAAGCAAGCGTGAATGGCAGATCGTAATGGAACAGCGTAACGTTGGGCTCTATGCCATTTTCGAGGCAGCAATCAATGACCCGATTGTAAAAATCGATACCCTGTTCATTCACTTCGCCGATACCCGTGGGGATGATTCGGCTCCATGAAAGGGAGAAGCGATAGGTGTTTTGTCCGCCTTCTTTCATCATGCGGATATCTTCTTCATAGCGATGGTAGAAGTCGCAAGAAATATCACCGTCAACATGATTGATATTCTTATTGCTCGTGTGGCTAAAGAAATCCCACTCGCCAAGGCCTTTACCGTCTTCGTTCCAGGCACCCTCACACTGATAAGACGCCGTGGCGGAACCCCACAGAAACGGCATGTTGTTCTCGTTGCTCATGAATCCCCTTTCCATCATTCAACACGGTGGATACGTGCGGTGGATTTACGATTAAGATGACGTCAACTGATTTGAATCATAGGAGAACGACCGAAGCTGATTGATTCAATAAATGAACCATGATTTCGAGGAGAGTGGAAAGAGAGATCACGTGAATATCAATGACTTCGATGTGCTCAATCGCATTAGCTCCATCATCAACAGCGAGTCTGGGTCAAATGATGCCGCCATCGCCCGGTATCTCATCGCTCACCTTAGGCGTTCGAGCGAAATCAATGTTGCCGCGATAACCCGGGATGCATTCGTGACTCGTTCTGCTGTTCGTCGTTTTTGCAATCGATTGGGCTACCAGTCTCTCAGCGATCTGAAAGAGTCTTTTTCTCAATCTGTATTTCCAAGCGACTTAAGCCATAGAGAGGCGGAATTTGGCTATGAGGAGTACAGGGCAGAGCTCGATGTGCGCATGATCGAGATGTTCGCTGAGGTTGAAAGCAGTGTTTCCGATATCGTTATTAAGCACCTTGCGGACGAAATTGAGGGCCATAAAAACGTTGAGATCTGGTGCACTAATAATGTGAGCTCCAACCTTGTTCGATTCCAGCAGGAAATGTTCTATACGGGCAAGATAGTTCGCATAGTTGCAGGGGCTAATGTTGCGGAATTGAAAAACGCAGAGGATGCTTCGCAGTCATTGATAATTCTAGTATCGGTTTCTGGGCTATTTGCGTCACAGGCGTGTGAGTATCTTGACCGCCGTTTGGGCAGGAAGATTCTTGTCACAGCGTTTAGCAGCGATGACAAAGCGAAATCTTTCGATCGTGTCTATCGTCTCGGTAACGCGGGGAACGGAATTGATCGTCTTGGCGTTTACTCGAAATACGCCATGACGTATTTCTTTGACCTACTTTCATCGTGCTACTTGAGTCGCTATCCCTGCACCAAGGGAGAGCCGCTCTATGGATCTACATTGGCCTGGCCCGAGTGATTGCGGTCCTATAGTTCTCCCACCAGAAGAATGAGCGTGGATAATCTCCCACTTTGGCCGCAAAGCAATGTCAAAAATGGGAGATTATCCACGCTCGATTTCAAACGGGAGGTAATCCACGCTCGATTCTGCCTGGGATGCCCGATCTTCTGTCTGGGAAGCCCAATCTCGACCTATATATAGGTGCAAATGAGTCGATATCAAAGCTCGATTCTGAAGACGTACTCCACCGTGCCAAAGTGTTACCTCGGGGAATGTCACCAGCGCAGCCAAATCCACCGTCCTTCATATCCAAACTCAGCAAAAACGCAGGTCAAAGGTATATAGATACGCCCGGCACCGTGTATCTAGAGGTTTTCGTTGACAGCCCCCAAGGTTGCATCGTATTATCTTTTTCGTTCGCGGGGGCGGCGGTCCAAAAGACCAAAGAACCTGCGGATACTTGAACGATTGGGAGTTTGCCCGAGTGGTTAATGGGGACGGGCTGTAAACCCGTTGGCTCTGCCTACATAGGTTCGAATCCTATAGCTCCCACCCGTCAAGTGCCTGTATAGCTCAGTCGGTAGAGCACTTCGTTGGTAACGAAGAGGTCACCAGTTCAAGTCTGGTTGCAGGCTCCATCCGGCGGTGTAGCTCAGTTGGTTAGAGCACACGGTTCATACCCGTGGCGTCACTGGTTCGAATCCAGTCACCGCTACCATAGGTAACACGGTGGCTTCTCAATAGTATGTTGAGAGGCCACTATGGTATAAAGGCAAAGTCCCGTCCGGGGACGACCTGTTAAGAGGAGGGCTTTATGGCCAAAGAGAAGTTTGAGCGCACTAAGCCGCATGTTAACATCGGCACCATTGGTCACGTCGACCACGGCAAGACCACGCTGACCGCCGCCATCACCAAGGTTCTCTCCGAGACCGAGGGCTGCAAGGCTGACTTCACTGCGTTCGAGAACATCGACAAGGCTCCCGAGGAGCGCGAGCGCGGCATCACGATCTCCGTCTCCCACGTTGAGTACGAGACTGCTGCCCGTCACTACGCTCACGTTGACTGCCCGGGCCACGCTGACTACGTCAAGAACATGATCTCCGGTGCTGCTCAGATGGACGGCGCTATCCTGGTCATCGCTGCTACCGACGGCCCCATGGCTCAGACCCGCGAGCACATCCTGCTCGCCCGTCAGGTCGGCGTTCCCTACATCGTCGTCTTCCTGAACAAGTGCGACATGGTCGACGATGACGAGCTCATCGACCTCGTCGAGATGGAGACCCGTGAGCTCCTCTCCGAGTACGATTTCCCCGGCGACGACATCCCCGTCATCCGTGGTTCCGCTCTGGGCGCTCTCGAGGGCGACGCCAAGTGGATGGACGCCATTCGCGAGCTCATGAAGGCCGTCGACGAGTACATCCCGACGCCTGCTCGTAACAACGACCTCCCGTTCCTGATGGCCGTTGAGGACGTTATGACCATCTCCGGCCGTGGTACCGTTGCTACCGGCCGTGTCGAGCGCGGTGAGCTCAAGCTCAACGAGCCCGTCGAGATCGTCGGCATCAAGGATACCCAGAACACTGTCGTTACCGGTATCGAGATGTTCCGTAAGTCCATGGACTTCTGCGAGGCTGGCGACAACGTCGGTCTGCTGCTCCGCGGCATCAAGCGCGAGGACATCGAGCGCGGCCAGGTTCTCTGCAAGCCCGGTTCGGTTACCCCGCACACCAAGTTCACCGGCGAGATCTACGTTCTGACCAAGGAGGAGGGCGGCCGTCACACCCCGTTCTTCGATGGTTATCGTCCTCAGTTCTACTTCCGTACCACCGACGTTACCGGTACGGTCAAGCTCCCCGAGGGCACCGAGATGGCTATGCCTGGTGACCACATCACCATCGAGGGCGACCTCATTCACCCGATCGCCATGGAGGAGGGCCTGCGCTTCGCTATCCGCGAGGGTGGCCACACCGTTGGTTCGGGCATCGTCTCCACGATCATTGAGTAAATTAGCTCTTTGATATAGCTGACTTAGAGAGAACCCGGCACTTATAGGGTGCCGGGTTCTTTTCTACGCGGGACTTATTCCCCGCCGATTACGCTTCGCTCGCCCTTAAGCCGAGCGTGAGGGATCGATTAGATCTCGCTGGCTTCATTGATGTGTTCCAAATATGAATGGATCCTGCGAGAACCAATTGATTCGAGGTTTTCATTGACAGCACTTACATAGAGCTGATAAAGTACCATCTCGTGCCCGTACGGGGCGGATATGAAAGGTTCAGGATACATGCGTACTCTAGTTACTCTTGCGTGCACTGAGTGCAAGCGCCGCAACTATACGACCACCAAGAACAAGGCGAACATGCCTGATCGTATGGAGATCAAGAAGTATTGCCCCTGGTGCCGTCACCACACGCTGCACAAAGAGACTCGCTAGTCTCTAGTTACATACGCCAGTAGTTCAATTGGTAGAGCATCGGTCTCCAAAACCGAGTGTTGAGGGTTCGAGTCCTTCCTGGCGTGCCAGTCATTATTCCGTAAGCTCCCATTTGGGGGCTTACGGTTTACTCATGTATAAGCGCATTGCGCGGAGGTAACCCAAATGGCCAACAAGAAGAACAAGAAGAAGGCACAGCAGCAGGCGCCTGCCAACAAAGCTGCCGCCAACTCCAAGGTTGAGGCCAAGAAGGCCGTTGCCAAGAAGAGCGAGAAGGCTGCGAAGTCTAAGAAGAACGAGAAGCCTGGTTTCTTCGCCCGCACCAAGAAGTATTTCGCTTCGGTGAAGTCCGAGATGAAGCGTGTTACGTGGCCCGACAAGAAGGAGCTCGTGAACTACTCGGTCGTCGTTTGCGCTTCTCTGGTCGTTGTCGGCGTCGTCATCGCTCTGCTCGATGCTGGCTTTGGCGAGGCTCTTGCTCTGTTCTCCGGATTGAGGGGCTAAACCATGTCTAAGCGTTGGTACGTCGTTCACACTTACTCTGGATACGAGAACCGTGTTAAGTCCGATCTCGAGCATCGCATCGAGACCATGGGCATGCAGGACCGTATCTTTGATATCGAGATTCCTATGGAGCGCGTCACCGAGATCAAAGAGGGTGGCAAGCGCGAGACCAAGGATTCTAAGATCTTCCCGGGTTATGTCCTGGTTCGCATGGAGATGGATGACGATGCCTGGACGTGTGTTCGTAACACGCCCGGTGTCACCGGTTTCCTGGGCGGCAACGGCAAGCCCGCTCCGCTTTCCCGCGACGAGTACAATAAGATGACTCGTCGTCCCGGTAAGGGCGATTCGCCCAAGCGTACGTCGGTTGATATTGAGGTCGGCACGTCCGTCCGCGTTACCGATGGCCCGCTTACCGACTTTGATGGCAAGGTCTCCGAGGTTAACACCGAGGCAGGCAAGCTCAAGGTCATGCTGATGATCTTTGGCCGCGAGACGCCGGTCGAGCTCGACTTTAACCAGGTCGCTGTCATCGCTTAAGTTTTGTCCGTTCGCGCGAGCGTGCTTCTTCTGTGACTGCTCATCTCAGGAGTGCTTCTAACACGTGCGTGCTTACGATATAGCAAGTACTACTTCACACTCGTGATTTGAAAGGAATGACCATGGCTGAGAAGAAGGTTGCCAACGTCATTAAGCTCCAGATTCCTGCTGGTGCAGCTAACCCCGCTCCTCCCGTCGGCCCCGCCCTGGGCGCTGCTGGCGTGAACATCATGCAGTTCTGCCAGGCCTTTAACGCCGAGACGCAGGACAAGAAGGGCGACATCATCCCCGTTGAGATTTCTGTCTACGAGGATAAGTCCTTCTCCTTCATCACCAAGACCCCGCCGGCGGCTCACCTCATCAAGAAGGAGCTGAACCTCAAGTCTGGTTCCGCTAAGCCCCAGGCCGACAAGGTTGGCCAGCTCTCCCAGGAGCAGCTCACCAAGATCGCCGAGATCAAGATGCCGGACCTCAATGCCAACGACATTGACGCCGCCAAGAAGATCATCGCCGGTACCGCCCGTTCCATGGGCGTCACCATCGCTGAGTAGCGATTTCTTTAGGTAATGACGGGTGCTCCAACCGGGGCGTCCGTTAAATGTGTGTAATAGGGCACACGATACGATGTGGGAGGGCTCACGCCCGTTTAACCACTGGAGGTAATGCACATGGCTAAGCATGGTAAGAGCTATAACGCCGCTGCCGAGAAGATCGACCGCGCCACGCTCTACACCCCCCTTCAGGCTGCCAAGCTCATCAAGGAGCTCGACACCGCCAAGTTCGACGAGACCGTCGAGGCCCACTTCCGTCTGGGCGTCGATACTCGTAAGGCTGACCAGAACATTCGTGGTTCCATCTCCCTGCCCCACGGCACCGGCAAGACCATTCGTGTTGCCGTCTTCGCCGAGGGCGAGAAGGCTCGCGAGGCCGAGGCTGCCGGCGCCGACATCATCGGTTCCGACGAGCTCGTCGCCCAGATTCAGAAGGGCGAGATCAACTTCGACGCCGCTATCGCTACGCCGAACATGATGGCCAAGGTTGGCCGCATCGGTAAGATCCTTGGTCCCCGTGGCCTCATGCCGAACCCCAAGCTCGGCACCGTGACCATGGACGTCGCCAAGATGGTCTCCGAGCTCAAGGCCGGCCGCGTTGAGTATCGCGCCGACCGCTACGGCATCTGCCACGTGCCCCTGGGCAAGAAGTCCTTCTCCGAGCAGCAGCTCGTCGAGAACTACGCCGCCCTGTACACCGAGATCCTGCGCGTCAAGCCCTCTTCTGCTAAGGGCAAGTACGTCAAGTCCATCTCCGTGTCTTCCACCATGGGCCCTGGCGTCAAGGTCGATCCCGCTATCCAGCGTGACTTCCTGGCTGAGTAACTTTTAGTTACTGCCTGAGCAAAGCAAGCATTGCCAAAGAAACCCGGTTCTGTCTCGTGCAGGACCGGGTTTCTTGCTATCTCGAGCCAAAACCACCACAAAGGGGACAGGCACCTTTGTGGTGGTTTTGGCACTTTGGCGTCAATGTTATGGCATCGCAGCGAGCCGGTTCCAAGTGCCCCAGGTCGCCCCGAAAGAGGAGCGACGCGTACTTTGGTACGCGAGCGACGGCTTGAGGGGCGAGATGGGGTGCTTGGGGCCGGCGCAGCGTCAAGCCTTAAAGGTGGTTACCAGGGGGTTCTGGCGGTTGAGGACTCGATGGCCTCGTGGCGCTTGAGCTCGCGGCGCATGGTTTGTGAGTTGAGCCAGGCTGCCTGCCAGCCACGGATGGGGTAGCGCGTCTGGTCGAGCTCAAACTGCGTATAGCCGCTTGCGTTGATGATCATTGCCCCGCATGCATGTTGACGCTCACGCTGAAAGTCGCGACCATAGCATTGGTGCACATGCCCGTGCACCATGTAGTCGGGATTCCAGGATTCGAGCGCTGTGTTAAAGCATTCAAATCCTCGATGTGGCAGATCATCCAGATCGCCCATGCCGGCGGCGGGCGCATGGGTCAGCAGGATGTCGCAGCCGCCGACCATCCTCACTTTGCGTGACAGCTTGCGCACGCGCTTGGCCATCTCGCGCTCGGTGTACATGTTGGCGCCATCTCGGTAGCGCATGGAGCCGCCAAGCCCCGCAATGCGGATGCCGCGATACACGTAAACGGAGTCTTCGACACAGATACAGCCGCCTGGTGCATGACGCGCGTAGCGGTCATCGTGATTGCCGCGAACGTAGATGAGCGGTTTGTTGATGACGGTGACCAAAAACTCAAGATAATCCGGGTCCAGATCGCCAGCGGACAAAATCAGGTCGACACCCTCAAAGCGTTCCTTGCGAAAGCACTCCCATAGGCATCGTTCTTCGGTATCGGCTATGGCAAGGATTTTCATAGGGCGTGGACCTTCGGCTCATCGTTGGGCTGCGGAATGGTGCCCACCACGTTGTCGGCCAACCAGTCCATCTCGACGATTTGAGTGCTCGGCAGTGGGGGAAAGCCCTCGATCTGCACCACGCCGTCTTGGCTATGGAGCTCGCCGCCAAATGGATTGATGGAGCCCTCGACGATGCCATTGCGGAGTAGCTGAACAAGCTTGCGCGTCTGATAGGGCAGGCCCGGAGCGTAGCGAATATCGATAACGCCCGAGCTCATGCCATACCAGTAGTTGACGGCGCGGACCCGGCTGTCGTCACTGGTCTCGTCCCAGGTGCCATGCAGCAGACTTCGCACGATAAGCTCGTAATATCGGCCCCAGTTCCACACCGGCATGGCAATGCCGGCAACCTTGCCATTGATCAGGCGGTGAAGTCCGTAGGCCGTGGGATCTTCGAGCGGCTTTGACATGTCGGCGCCGGTCATGACGCTCACGCCTTCGCGGCACATGGCCTCGGCAAGGCCACCGGCAGGCACATCGCCCCAGGTCAGGATAATTTGCGCACGGGGGTCGAGCAGCGAGGCGCCAATCGCAAAGGCGTTGATTTCGCTGAGTGCGCCCGAGGCAAAGACCGACGCGTGGTAACCGATGCGGTGGTTGTCCGCCATGCTGGCGGCAAGGGCGCCCAGGAGGAACTTGGCCTCGTACATCTTGCCAAAGTACGAACGGACGCTTTGATGGGGAAGACCGATAGAGCAGTTGAGGAACCGAACCCGAGGATACTCAACGGCAGCCCTGAGCGTGTATTCCATCAGGCGGTGCGAGGTCGAGAAGATGACGTTTGCTCCATGTTTGACAGCCGTTTCCACGGCGGCGTAGAACGCGTCCGGATCATGGCGGTCCTCGAACGCCTCGGTGCGCACGATACCGCCAAAGTGCTCATCGAGATACTGACGCCCTTGGTCGTGCAGGCTGTCCCAGCTCGACGTCGCACAGGGGAACTCATGGATAAAGGCGATGCGCAGGGGGTTGGCCGCCGAATAGACGGTCTTGCCCATAAAGAAGCTGAGCACGCCGGAGGTGGACTTGGCGGGCGACTCCTCCTCATCGACGCTCGGTGCTTCGACAAGATCGACCTTGTCCTCGTTATTTTTGCCGGCAATGACCAGCTCGCGCCAGATCTTGCACAGGCGGTTTACGACGATATCCGTCGGTGTATCCAGCAGGCGGTCCTGGTTGTACACATTGAGGTAGACGAGCATGGCGTCGGCGGGCGTAATGTCCAGGTGGTCGCCGCCCGCGCGAAGGTAGGCGCGCTTAAAGAGTAAGAAGGTGTGGCGCAGGTAGTCGACCTTTTTCTGCGGCCATTTTTCGATAAGGTCCTGACCGAGCATCTTGGCGAGCGTCTCGTAGCTTCCCTCGCGTGAGAACTCGATTTCGTATAGGGGGCAGACGCGCCAAAACGCGCAGAACTCACCGTACAGGCGGCTTTCGACGGAATCCCATGTGCCGGGGTAGAGACGGGTGACCTTGGCCGAAACCGTCGGGGCGTCCAGGAATTTGAGGACACTGACGCGCTTGTTGCCCTCTTGGACGTAAAACCGATGCATGAACTCGATGACGATGACGGGATCGCGATAGCCCTCGGTCACCTGGATGTCGTAGAGGTTGGACCACTTGCGGGCGAACTCGGTGCTAAACGGCAGCAAGGGCATAAAGTTGCATGAAAAGGCGGACTGACGGCCCTTAGTAACCGTACCGACGACCATTTCGAGCGGAATGTCCCTTAGGCCGACGCTCTCTCGCTGACCTAAGGGGAGCTGGGCGACCAAGCTATCGAGGTCCGTGAGGTACGGATGCTCGCTTTGACTAATGGCGCGTCGACGTCCTTGCTCGCCGCGCTTGCGTGCTTGACGATAGGCCTCTTCCATGGTGTCTACTCCCTTAGTCGTTTAAACAACGATATGAACCATGGTACCACGATGAGAAACCACCACAAAGGTGCCTGTCCCCTTTGTGGTGGTTTAGGCGATGATGGGGGCGATGGCGCGGATGCAGGCGTCGGCTGCCGTGAAAGTGGTGCTGTCGTCGCTGACGATAAAGATGATCTTGCCCTTAATGCCAAAGTCGCCGATCTCGCTAAAGAGCACATACGGCTCCTTGTCAAAACCCGAGATGGGCGAGACAGCCGTTTTAGTGGCGCTGGTCAGCTCGTCTGCCAGTGCGTCGAGCGAAGCCCATTTTGAGGGGTCTTTCACCGCGACGGGGACGGCTACGCGCCCAAAGGGCATCAAATGCACGAGCGTGTTCTTGGAGATGTTGGAGTTGGGGACGATGATAGTCTGCCCGCAGGCATCTTCGATGGTCGTGTGGCGCCAGGTGATGTCCTGGACCACGCCTGATACGCCACCGACCTCGATGTTGTCGCCAGGCTTGATGATGCCCATAAAGGTCACCTGCATGCCGCCGATAAGGTTTGAGAGCGTGTCCTGAAAGCCCAGGGAGATGGCGATGCCGCCGACGCCAAGAGCGGCGACGAGCGCGTTTGCGTTAATGCCAAAGCAGTTGTCGAGGATAAAGCTGCCGCCGATCATCCAGATGACGGCGCGAGCGATGTTGATGAAGATGCTCGATGCTGGAAGCGGGTTATCGTCGCGGTTGAGTAGGTGGCGCAGCGTCTTGGAAACGACTTTGGTGGCGATTGCCGTGCCTATTGCCAAGATGCCGGCCCAGATGATGTTGTGGACCCACCGTTGCTCAAAGAAATGAAGAATCGGCTCAAACAATTCCATGTAGGGAAAACCTCCTAATGATCATTCAACCATGATACCCACCAAAAAGCCCGTCCGATCATGAACTGCGCCCCAAATCTTGGACGCCCTAAATAGCGACTAGGCCGCAAGGGCCT
>UQJV01000009.1 GCA_900541475.1 uncultured Collinsella sp. | reverse complement strand
AGCCGGAGAGCACTTAATGTGCTCTCCGTGCGAGCAGGACTGCCCGAGCAGGCGATGTTGCCCCATACGCCCGCCCAGGTCCGCCGGGATCACGACAGCTTGACGATCGGCGCGAAGCCCTTCATCAGCTTTTTGGTCTGACCGGTCTTTTCGAACTGGACCTCAATCATGTCTCCAGCGACCGAGAGCACGGTACCCGTGCCAAAGGTCTTGTGGCTCACGGTATCGCCTGCGGCAAAATCCTGCGATGCGCTGGCGCGATCGACCTTGCGCTCCACCGTCGGCGACACCTTAGATGACGGCTTTTTGGCTCGCGGCGCGCCCGAGCCAAAGGTCGAGGCAACACGGCCAGCGTCGGGTGAGACCCCACGATGGCGTTCGGTCCCGTAGCTGCTGCCACCAAAGAAATCGTCAAAGCTCGATCCGCCACGCGAACCGGAACCGCCGGTCGAGCGCGTATGCGAGCCAAACACCTTGCCGCCATACATATCCGAGCCCATGCCCGAGCCAAAGGTGCCGTGACGGTCGCCGCGCTTCTCCCAGCCTGTGCCTTCAAAACCAGCAGAACCGATACCGCTAAACTCGATATCCTCAAACGGAATCTCGTTGAGGAAGCGCGAACGCGGGTTGGCAGAGGTCGAGCCGTAGGTGCGACGCATGGCCGCATAGGTCAGGAACAGGCGCTTACGGGCACGCGTGATGGCAACGTAGGCCAGGCGGCGCTCCTCCTCAAGCTTACCCGGGTCATCGCTGCCGCCAAAGTCGTGCACGTGCGGGAAGATGCCCTCCTCCATGCCGGCCACGAACACCGCAGGGAACTCCAGGCCCTTGGCGGAGTGGATGGTCATCATGGTGATGGCATGCGTCTCGCCGGCCAGGGAATCCAAGTCGGAGCGCAGGGCCAGCCACTCCATGAGTGCCGGCAGCGCCTTACAGGTGAGCGGACCGTAGGTGCGCTCGATCTCGTCGACATGCACGGCGCCCGCCGGCAGCTCCGTCGGCGTGGCATACGCGTTGCCCGCGATGGCGGCGGCCAGGGCATCCTGCGGAGACAGCGCCGGAGCAGCCAGACTATCGAGCGGATTGGAGCCCGCGGCATCGCGCGCGCCGACGAGTGCCTCAAACGAGGATGCCGGGGCAGATGGCCCCGGTTCGGGCGCGGGCGCGCTCACCACGACGGGCTCGGGCTCGGCGCCGGCAGGCACGTCGGCAACACCGGCTGCGCGCAGCTCTTCCAAGCTCTCGAGCGTACCCTCGATGTCCTCGTGCGTCTCCTCAAATTCGGCAGCGACGCCCAGGAATTCCTGGATGTTCTCGGCGCGGCTCTCGGACTCCATGGTGCCCTCGGCGCGAAACGCCTGCAGTAGGCCCGTCTTATCGACAATCATCTCGACAACGTCCTTGAGCTCGCCGTCCATGCGGCGACCCTCGCGCACCAGCGACACAAAGCTCGACAGGCCGTTGCGCACCTTGGCGCTAAACATGCCGGTTTCGGCACACGCGATCTCGCAAGCCTGGAAGAACGAGCAGCGGTTGTCGCGCGCCAGCTGCTCGATCTTTTGGATCGAGGTGGAACCGATGCCGCGGCGAGGTGTGTTGATGACGCGCTTGACGCTCATCTCGTCGGCCGGGTTCACGATCATCTTAAGGTAGGCCATGACGTCGCGGATCTCGGCACGGTCGAAGAATCGCGTGCCGCCCACGATCTTGTAGGGCACGCCCGCGCGCAGGAACATATCTTCGAGGATACGCGACTGGGCGTTGGTGCGGTAGAACACGGCGATGTCGTCGTAGCTCGTGCCTTTGGCATGCAGTTTCTCGATCTCGCCGGCAATCCAGCGACCCTCGTCGCGTTCGTCGCTCGCCTGGAAGGCCTGGATCTTCTCGCCATCGCCCTCGGCCGTAAACAGGCGCTTGTCCTTGCGCTGCGAGTTGTGGCGCACCACGGCGTTGGCGGCGCTCAGGATGTGACCCGTAGAGCGATAGTTCTGCTCCAGCTTGACGGTCTTGCAGTTTTTAAAGTCCTTCTCAAAGTCCAGGATGTTGGTGATGTCGGCGCCACGCCAGCTGTAAATGGACTGGTCATCGTCGCCCACGACCATGAGGTTTTGGTACTTAGCGGCCAGCAGGTTGGCGATTTCGTACTGGACGTGGTTGGTGTCCTGATACTCGTCGACGCTAATGTAGCGGAAGCGCTCTTGGTACTTATCGAGCACCTCGGGACGGGTGCGCAGCAGCTCGAGCGCGCGCACGAGCAGGTCGTCAAAGTCCATCGCATTGGCGGCGCGCAGGCGGCGCTCCAGCTCTAGGTAGACCTGCGCGGCCTTTTTGTCGTTGGGGCTATCGGCGCTCTTGAGCATGTCCTCGGGGCCGATCATGGCGTTTTTGGCCGAGCTAATCTTGCTGCGGATCATGTTGATGGGGAACTGCTTTTGCTCGATGCCGAGCGCCTGCATAATGTCGCGCACCATGCGCTTTGAGTCATCGTCATCGTAGATGGTGAACTGGCCGGTGTAGCCCAACAGGTCGGCGTCCTCGCGCAGCATGCGCACGCACATAGCATGGAAGGTGCACACCCACATGCCACGGGTGCCGCTGGGAATGAGTGCCGCCAGACGCTCGCGCATCTCTGCCGCGGCCTTGTTGGTAAACGTAATGGCAAGAACCTGCCAAGGCTTAACACCCAGGTCGCCGAGCATATGTGCGATGCGGAAGGTCAAGACGCGGGTCTTGCCCGAGCCGGCGCCGGCGAGCACCAGCAACGGGCCCTCGGTGGACAGGACCGCCTCGCGCTGGGCGGGATTAAGGCTGTCGATGTCGACGAGCGGTTTGGCGGGCTTGGGCGCCGGCGCGGGAGCGTCGTAGATGTCGAGCGGAACGAGCTCGGGCTCCGGCGCAGCGGGGGCGGTGTATGCATCGAGCGGCACGGGTTCCGGCGCGGGCGGTACGGGTACCGCGGCGTTCTTTTCCCAGGGCAGGGGCTGGGTCATGGGCGACTCCTCATCTGACGGGCGGCGCGCCTGCGGGCGGCGCCATAGTTTGAGCCGTACCAGTATACCGAGCCGCGCGGACACCGACGCAAATCACACCACGACTCCGTGCGCCACCGTCAGACCCGCCCCAGCGGATTTGGCGCATTGGGGTCAGGTTGCTTTGCACCAATCTATTGACAATCACGAAACCGCCGATGTCATGGCAGCAGCAGCGAGCGGCGGCCAGAGCGAACAAATTGGCATGAAAAGGGGGCGGCATAGACCTTTTGGTCATGCCACCCCCTTTGAATGACAAGTTGTCGCTCTGGTCGCCGCGCAGCGTCAACCAAGTTACAGGCCGAGCATAGGCTCCAGGACAAAGAAGTACGCGAGCACCACGATGCCCAGGATGATGCGGTAGACGCCGAAGCACTTGAAGTCGTGACGGCGAACGAAGCCCATAAGCCACTTGATGGCAATGAGCGACACCACAAAGGCGACGACGCAGCCCACGCCCAGGATGGCGATTTCGTTGGTGCCGAACGTGCCGCCCTTAATAAAGTACTTGACCAGCTTGAGCGCACTCGCACCAAACATGACGGGAATGGCCAGGAAGAACGTGAACTTAGACGCCACCGAGCGCGTGCAGCCCAAAAGCAGGCCGCCGATGATCGTGGAGCCGGAGCGCGATGTGCCCGGAATCAGCGAAAGCACCTGGAAGCAACCGATACCCAGCACGGTCTTCCAGCTCAGATCCTCGAGCGTAGTGATGGAGCCAAAGTCAAGGTTATCGTCATCGTCTGAAGCGGCAGCCGCAGCGGGCGCGGCAAAATGCGCACCGGCGGGGCGTCCGCCCACCACCACGGCACGCGAACCAAACGAACCGGCAAGAGCAGCCTGGTCGCGCTTGTTCGCGCGCCAGTTCTCGATCACGATAAACAGCACGCCGTACACAATGAGCGCCAGCGCCACGACGGGAGCATTGTAGAAATGTTCCTCCATCCAGTCGTTGAGCGGCAGACCGATCGCCGCGGCGGGAATGCAGCCGAGCACAATCTTGCCCCATAGCACCCAGGTGTCGCGACGGCCCTCCTTGCCCTTGCTGGGAGAAAACGGGTTGAGGTCGTAGAAGAACAAAACGCAGACGGCCAAAATGGCGCCAAGCTGAATCACGACCAGGAACATATTCCAGAACGTCTCGCTCACGTTCATCTTGACGAACTCGTCCACCAAGATCATGTGACCGGTCGACGAAACAGGCAGCCATTCGGTGATGCCCTCGACCAGGCCCATGAAGGCAGATTTTAGAAGCTCAATGATATCCAAAGGGACCCCCTCGTTAGACACCCGCCGATATTGTTCTGCGGACGGTGCGGGCGATGTCCCATTATCAACCGTTGGCGGCGCGCCTGCGCCTACCCTTACCAAAAAACTCGCCCGTTCACAGAATTGCGAGCGGTCAAACCCAAATCCTTGGGTATAACTGCAACAAGATAAAGTGTCCGGCGGCCACGCATCCGCGCCCGCCCGATGCACGAGCCCCACGCCCGTGCGATAGACCAAGGAGGAAACCATGAACGAGGGCTACACCAAGGTATTTGTTTCACTCGACGGTACTGAGCAGCAGGATTTTGTGCTCGCACGCGCCATCAAGGTCGCCGCGAACAACGGCGCCAAGCTGATTATCGGCCACGTTATCGATTCCACGGCACTCGAGAGCGCTGGTTCCTATCCGGTCGATCTGGTCAACGGACTGGAGGAGGCATTTAAGAACTCCATCGCCAAGCAGCTCGAAGAGGCCAAGGCCAATCCCGACATTCCCGAGGTCGAGGTCATGATTCGCGCCGGCCGTATTCGCGAGACGCTCAAGGACGAGATGCTCGACGTTGTCAAGCCCGACCTGGTGCTCTGCGGCGCACGCGGCCTGTCCTCGATCAAGTATGCACTCCTGGGTTCGATTTCGACGTTCCTGCTACGCAACACCGACTGCGACATCTTGGTCGTGAAGTAGCGTTGCTCCCACCGGCCGCGGGGCCTGCGGGGTTTCCACAGGCACGTCCTCGCCGCTTCGCGGCTGCGGGATGTGCCCTTAGGAAACCCCTCCCGGCGGGCGGGCCCTGCGGTATCCCTGTTGGCTTTTCTTCCGCGCGGATGATAAAGGGCTGAGGGAAAGTTTGTGAGCTGGTCGGGCTTTGCCCGGCCAGCTCTTTTTGATTTAAAATACCTGCTCAGTTGTGATTTGTGGTGCTGGGAGGCGCTTGTGGGCAAGGCTAAGGCTAAGGCGAAGAAAAAGACGACGGGGGCGCGGGCTAAGCGCGATCGTCGTCGGAAGCTTGCGACCGAGGCCCCCGCGTCTGCCGAGGAGCTGCTGGCAAGCGTGCCGGGACTCGACGCGCTGCAGGATGTTCCGGCGTTCGACGACCTGCCGGTCGATGATGCTCAGCGGGCGGCATTTGACAACTTTTGCGCCCAGGTAGAGGAGCCCGAGCAGATGCAACTTGGTGCCGTGGTGCGCCTGGATCGCGGGTTTCCGCTGGTGGCGACTGCCGACGACACCTTTCGTGCCGAGCATGCCGTGGGGTTTGCCAAGTCGCGTGGCGAAGACGAGGTCTTGCTGCCCGCCGTGGGCGACCGCGTGGCGGTTCGTCGTGCTCCCGGGCACGACATGGGCGTGATCGAGTGCGTGCTGCCGCGCCGCACGAGTTTTGAGCGTTGGCGCGGACGCGCTCGCGGCGAGCGTCAGGTGCTTTGCTCCAACGTGGATAGCGTGCTGATCGTGCAGGCGCTCGGCGCCGGTGAGGTGCTGCTCGACCGCGTGGCGCGCTCGCTGGTGTTGGCGCTCGACTGCGATGCCGAGCCGGTGGTGGTACTCACCAAGGCCGACCGCTGCGAGCCAGATGAGCTCGAGCGCGATCTGGACCGTGTGCACCGCTTGGTGGGTCCGGACGTGCGCGTAATCGTGACATCCTCTGCCGAGGGCCGTGGTTTGGATGAGGTGCGCGCCTGCGTGCCCGCCGGGAGCTGCGCCATGATCCTGGGTGAATCGGGTGCCGGCAAGTCGACGTTGCTCAACGCGCTGCTGGGTCACGATACGTTGGCGACCGGCGGAGTACGCGAGCGCGATGACCAGGGCCGCCATACCACCGTCGCGCGCGTGATGGTGGCGCTTCCGGGTGATGCCGGCGTTATTGCCGACGCGCCGGGACTGCGCAGTTTGCCGCTCGTGGGGCATGAGCGGGGCTTGGCGCGTGCGTTTCCCGAGATCGTCGAGGCGTCGCGTGCGTGCCGGTTTGGCGACTGCACGCATACCCACGAGCCGGGCTGCGCCGTTCGCGAGGCCGAGGACGCCGGGCGGATCGACAGCCTGCGCCTGGAAACGTTCCAAAACTTGGCGTCATCCATGCGCGTGAGTGCTCAGATGCTCGACCCCGATGTTCATTTGTAATTGAATGTATCTATGACAGCCGTCTCCCAACGGTACGGGAGGCGGCTTTTTTGCTGTCGATGCGTCTTTAAACGTGCGTTTTGCCGACGTGCTGACCAAAACCTTGCCACGAGCTTGACGGGCCGGTCAGCTTTTGGTCGGCAATTGGTTTGACACTCAAAACCAAGATCGCGATTGCGTCGTTTTGCTGCTCGCCCGCTCGGACAATGGTGGTACGGGCATCCGCCCGTTGCTACCTTGAGAGGAGCGGCCGTGAACAAGAGCAAGCGCATCGCCATCAGTCTGATTGCGGGCGTGCTCGCCGCGCTGCTCTGCATGGTCTACGCGTCATCGATTCGCTCGCAGGCTGAGCAGGCCCAGGCCGAGACGCTGGCCAAGTACGGCGGCGATCGCATCGAGGTGTGCGTCGCGGCGCGCGATATCGATGCGGGTGAGACCCTCGACGAGACCAATGTCATAACCCAGGAATGGCTGGCGAGCCTGCTGCCGCGCGATGCGGCGACCGAGCTGCGCCAGGTGCGCGGCGACGTGACGACCTCGCGCATCCCTAAAAATGCTGTGATTTGCGATGTCTACACCAAGGCCGAAACCCACACACTCGAGGTGCCCAAAGGCAAGGTCGCCGTTTCGGTGGCGGTCGATGCCGAGCATTCGGTCGGGGGCGCCACGGGCGTGGGCAGCTACGTGGACGTGTACGTGCAAAAGGACGGCGTGACCGATCGGCTGTGCGGCGCGCGCGTGATCGATACCAGCGAAGTGGCCGGCGCCACGCGCGAAGGCAAGATCGAATGGGTGACGCTGGCGGCCGACCCCGAAGACGTTAAGGAATTGCTGGGGGCCTCGGGCAAGGGGACGGTCAGTTTGACGATTCCCGCCACGGTGCGCGGCAAAAAGAGCGGAGGCGACAAGTGATGAAGGCGATCTGGCTTGCATGCTGCGCATGCGGTGATTACGGATTGCTGCAGCGGGAAGTCGAGGGCCGCGATGCAGGCGCGCAGGTGCTTCGCGTGGGCGACCTGGATGGGCTGGTGTCCATGGCGCGGGCGTTTCCGTCGCGTCGCGGGG
Organism: uncultured Collinsella sp.; assembly: GCA_900541475.1. Lineage (GTDB taxonomy): Bacteria > Actinomycetota > Coriobacteriia > Coriobacteriales > Coriobacteriaceae > Collinsella. Next base: position 44,218 of record UQJV01000009.1, on the reverse strand, counting down.
CGGCGATTATCGCGGCGGCCCTGTTCGATGCCGAAGACGTGCGAAAGACCGTTGCGCGCCTGACGGCCGAGGGCCGCGTGAGCCGCGTGGTCGTACTGATAGAGACGCTCGATCCTTCGGATATCGAGGGGCTGTTTCGCGCAGGGGCGACCGAGGTTATCGCTGCGCGCAGCATATGCGGCAACGGGCGCGCGGGCGAGGGAACGGTTGATTACGACCGGTGTCTGACGATTGAGCCCGATGCTTTTGTTGATAGGGAACCCGGGGCGCCTCGCGCTACAAGAGGCCCGCGTGTTGATGATTATGGAAAAGCGGAAGCCGAGCATGGTCGGTGTCCCCGGGATCCCCTTGCATACGATGAAGTCGGAGAGCCGGTGCCGTATGGCGAGGATCTTTTGGCCGTAGATATGGGATACGTGCATGGCGTAAGCCTGGTCGATGAACTCGACGAGGTGGAGGGGCTTGCCGGGAGCGACAGCGTGCGTGTCGATGCGACCGTGAAGTCTCCAGACTCGGCCCCGCGGGCCGAGCAGCCTGCCATGCCGGCTTGGGCACAGCATATGAGCGCTGCCGGGGAGACGGGAACATTGCCGCCCGTGTCGGCGCCGCCTGCCCCCACTCCGCCGGCGGATACCGCCGCCCCGTCGCATCGAGCCCCGGTTGTCTGCGCCGTCTCGGGTTCGGGCGGTTGCGGTAAGTCGACAATCGTCGCCACCATGGCGCATGCGGCGTCGCTGCTGGGTCTGCGTGCTGCCGTGCTCGACTTGGACCTGATGTTTGGAAACCTCTACGACCTGTTGGGTGCCGATGCCCCGCATGACATGGCGACGCTTATCGAGCCATCGGCTGCGGGCGCACTTGTCGAATCGGACATCGTGGCTGCCTCGATGCGTGTGGCTCCGGGCGTCACGCTTTGGGGTCCGGTCGCTGCGCCCGAACAGGCCGAGCTGATGGCACGTCCGGTGGAGCTGCTGCTCAACGTCTTGCGTCGCGAATCCGACGTGGTTCTTGTCGACACCTCGGTCTTTTGGGGTGACGCCGTGGCGGCCGCGGTGGCGGCAAGCGATCGCTGCCTGGTCGTGGGCGATCCGTCGGTGTCGTCTGCGACGTCCGCGGCACGCGTTATCGAACTGGCGAGCCGTGTGGGCGTGCCGCGTACGCGCATGAGCGCCGTATTCAACCGGTTTGGCGCGCGCGGTGCCGACGAGGATGTCGCCATGCGCTTTGAGATTACCTGTGCGTTGAGCTCCAAGATCCGCATCGCCGACGGCGGGCAGGACTTGGCGGCGCTCATGGCATTCGGACGTGCTGACGAGGCAGTGGGCCAGACCAGCGCTTTTGCCACCAGCGTGCGCGAAGCCACGCGCGAGATGCTCGTGGAGCTGGGCTGCGCCGTCGGTCCCTGGAGTGATATGGTCACCGACCGCGCGACGCGCACCGAGCGCCCGCGTATCCGTCTTCCCTGGTCGCGCGAGGGTGATTCGCGATGAGTTTGCAAGCAAGGATTAGGGCGGCCGGCGCGGCCGCGGCGGCAGTGCCTGTTGACGCGGGGCGCCACCGTGCCGTCAAGCGCCGCACCAAACGCGCCGTGATGGACCGCATGGGCTATGACGAGGTGGCGCGTATCAGCGCATACATCGATCCGGTGCGCGCCCGCTCGGAATTGCGTCCTGCGGTGGAGGCGGCGCTCAACGTGGAGGAGCCGACCGACCTGGCGACGCCCGAGCGCGAGACCATCATCGATGAGATCCTGGACGACGTGGTGGGCCTGGGCCCACTGCAGCCGCTCATCGAGGACGACACCGTCACCGAGATCATGGTCAACGGCTGCCGATCGGCTTTCTTTGAGCGCGGCGGCGTCTTATATCCCATCGAGCATGCGTTTGAGGATGACGAGCAAATCCGCGTGCTCATCGACCGCATCATCTCGCCGCTGGGCAGGCGCATCGACGAGCGCAGCCCCATCGTCAACGCACGCCTCAAGACGGGCTATCGCGTCAACGCGGTGATCCCGCCTGTGGCGATCGATGGGCCGATCCTCACCATCCGCAAGTTCTCGGACCGCATCTGTTCGCTGGACGAGCTTGTGAGCCTGGGGTCGCTACCGCTTTGGTATGCACAGCTGCTGTCGTGCGCGGTATCGCTGCGCCAGGATTTGGCGGTTGCAGGTGGCACGGGGTCGGGCAAGACCACGCTGCTCAACGCGCTATCGTGCGAGATATCCACCGGCGAGCGCATCGTGACGATCGAGGACTCCGCCGAGCTCAAGTTTGCGCATCACCCGCATGTGGTTCGCCTGGAGGCGCGCGAGGCTTCAATTGAGGGCGAGGGCGCGGTGACAATCCGCGACCTGGTGACCAACGCCCTGCGTATGCGTCCCGACCGTATTGTGGTGGGCGAGGTGCGCGGTGCGGAATGTTGCGACATGTTGCAGGCCATGAATACCGGGCACGACGGATCGCTCACCACGCTTCATGCGGGCACCGAGCAGGAGACCGTGGTGCGTTTGACGCTGCTTGCGCGCTATGGCATCGACCTGCCGAGCGAGCTTATCGAGGAGCAGATTGCCATGGCGCTCGACGGCATCGTGATGTCCGAGCGCCATGCGGACGGCAGGCGTTTCGTGTCCTCCTATTCGGGGGTGCGACGCGGCGCGTCGGGCGGCGTGGAGCTTGAGCGCTACGTGACGTTCGATGCCGCCACGCGCGCCTGGACGCTCGATCGCGAGCCTCCGTTTATCGCAGAGGGCCTGCGCTCGGGAACGCTCACGCAAGAGGAGGTGGACGAATGGAGATCGTTGTGCCCCTCGTCGTAGGGGGGTTGACAGGGTTTTCTGCCGCGGTGGCGTGTGGGGCGGAGCCTCGTGCGCCGCGCGTGCCGCCAGCGGAGCTGGTCAGCCATGCGTTTGAATCGGTTGCCGAGAAGCTGCCGCGCGGGCTGGTAGATAACGACCTGCTAAAAAAGATCGCCCGCTCCTGGGCTGCGCTGGTTCCAGCACATCGCCTTGGCCTTGTCATCGAGGATGATGAGGCGCGCCTGGCATGCTTGCTGCTGTCGAGTGGCGTCTGCGGCATTGCCCTGACTGTCGTATCGCTGTCGCCTATCGGCTTTGTTCTGGGGCTGTTCGCGCCGTTTGGCGTAGGCGCCGCTCGCGACACCTACGACCGTCGCCGCGAGCAACACGATGTGGAAGAAGCCATGCCCGAGGCCTTTACGGCACTCTCCATGTCGCTCGCCTCGGGTCATTCGCTGGCCCAGGGCATGAGGTTTGTGGGAACTCACGCGCAAGAGCCGGTGCATACCGAGTTTTTGCGCGTGGCGGCGGCGATCGACTGCGGCGTCTCGGCGACTGATGCGCTGGATGACCTACTCGACCGTATCGATGCCCCCGGCCTTTCGCTTGTCACTTTGGCGCTCAAGGTGTCGCAGCGAACCGGTGCCCCGCTTGCCGACCTGTTATCCGAGGCGTCGAGTATGGTGGGGGAGCGCATTGAGCTCAAGCGCCGCTTGGACGTCAAGACATCGCAGGCTCGCATGTCGGCACACATGGTCTCGGCGATGCCGGCGGGCATGTGTGCGGTGCTGGCGCTGCTTTCGGCCGACTTTCGCCGCGGCCTTGCAACGCCGGCGGGTGCCGGTGCCGTGGTGCTGGGCCTTGCCCTCAACGCCGCCGCGCTGGTGGTCATCCGACGCATTATGCGGGTGGAGCTATGAGCGCCCTGGTCGGGGTCGCGGCGTGCCTGTGCGCGCTCAGCGTGTTTATCGTGACGGGGCTCAATCGTGCAGACGCACACAAGATCGCCCAGGCCTGCAAACACGAGGCGCTGCTGGTTGTTGCGGCTGCCCGCTCGGTAACCGATGCCCTGGTAGCACGGTTGAAGGGCATGCTCGGCACGGGTGGTACGGCGCAGGGGTCGCTTGGCGAGGTGTCCGAGATGATCGACGTGGTGCGTCTGGGGCTTTCGGCTGGCCTTTCGTTCGATGCGGCGCTTGAGGTTTTTTGCGCCAATCGCCGATCGACGTTGGCGCTCCGCCTTGAGCAAGCCTGCATGGCGTGGCGGGTGGGCGTGGGGACGCGCGAGGACGAGCTCCTGGTGGCCGCGCGCGACCTGGATGTGCGGGCGCTCGAGACCTTTGCCATCACAGCGGGGTAGGCGCTTGCCCTCGGTGCCCCGCTTGCCGAGACGCTGGCGGCTCAAAGTCGTGAGATTCGCGCGGCCCATCGCGCCGCGGTCGAGCGCGAGATCGAGCGCGCGCCGGTCAAGCTACTGATTCCTACCGGCACGCTCATCTTGCCGGCGTTGCTTCTGTCCATATTGGGCCCGCTGCTGGGAGCAGGCGGGATGATGTAGGGAGGAATACATGAATACGATGACTGACGTTGCTGGCAAGGTCTGGAGCTGGGCGTTTTGCCAGTCAATTCACGCTCGCCAGCGTGCCGAGGAACTGCTGCGGGAGGAGAGCGCGCAGGGCACCACCGAGTACGCCATCCTGGTCGGTGTGCTCGTGGTGATCGCCATCATTGCCATCGTCGCATTTAAGGGCAAGGTCCAAGATTTATGGAGCGCTATCAGCGAGGGCATCAACAGCCTGTAGAGGGAGTCCGTCCCGTCGGCGCGTTGCTGGTGCTCGCCTGTGCGGTCGTGGCGGTGGCAGTGGCGGTTTGGGGGCTTAACGCAGCGCGACAACAACGTTTAGGGGTTGCCGCGGATGCGGGCTCGGGTTCGGCTGCGACGTCTCAAAAAGACGATGCGCGAGACGCGGACGATGCGAATGCCGCCGTCACGGCACAAACGTTCTTGCAAGCACTCGACGAGCGAGAGGGCGCTGCAACGGGTTCATCTGCAAACAATGCTGTCGCTGTTCGTCTCGCATGGTCCGAGTGCCGACCGATGACCGAAGCGGCGGCAGATATGCTGCGCGCCTATCGCGAGGTGCCCACGGCGCAACTTGCTCTGAGCGGCTATCTCGACATCAAGGGCAACGTGTGGGGCGCCATCGTGCGCGACGGACGCGGCTGGGTCGATATGGTGACGGTTGCCGCGGATGCTGGTGATACTTCGTGTCGCCTGCGCGTGGTCCGCCTGAGCCCGCAGGCATCGAACTCAAAGGAGGGGTCGTGAAATGCATGATGTCCTGTGTGAGGAATCTGCCCAGGGGACGGTCGAATACGCCATCGTCACGGTGGCGCTGCTTTCCATCGTGCTGGCGATCGCCGGGCTTTGGCGTGCTGGTGCCGACGGGCGCTTGGCGGCGCTGGTCGAGCGGGCGGCATCTCACGGCGTCGCCTCGACATCGGTTATCGATGCCGCTGCGGGCGCTGAGGACATCGTGCTGTATTGATGCCGCGCGCGAGGATCGGGCACAGTCTACGGTCGAGGCGGCATTCCTGCTGCCGACGTTTCTGACGCTCGTTCTGTTGGCGCTGCAGCCGGTGTGTCTGCTCTATACACGCGCGGTCATGGAGTCTGCCGCCGCCGAGACCGCGCGGCTTATGACCACGACAACGGTGGGGGACGACGAAGACCTCAAGGAGTTCACCCGCCGCCGTCTTGCCGCGGTTCCCGACGTTTCGATTTTTCATGCCGGCGGACCCCTGTCGTGGGATATCGAGCTTGGTCGGGCCGGCGCGGGCGGCGTCTCGTCCGTTTCCGTTGTCGGCGAGGTTAAACCGCTGCCTGTGATCGGTGCGTTTGCGCAGGCAGTGGGTAGTGCGGGTCAAAACGGCTATGTCGAGCTTAAGGTCGACGTCTCGTATCGATCGCGTCCCGAGTGGCTGGAGGGAGACTATGATTCATGGATTGCTGCATGGGATTAGGCGCTGCCCGTTGAAGGCGACGAGGGGGTTTGCGTGCCGTTGCCGACCGCATGCTAGCTGCAAGCGAGGCGGCTTTATGGGTCGAGCCGGGATCGACCTGTTTATCGAAGACGGTGCCTACACCACGCTCTCCTCTGCGGTGGTCATCTTGGTGGTGCTCACGCTACTGTTTTCGTCGACGGCGGCGATATGGAGCATGTCGCGCGCGGGGGACACCCAGGTGGCTGCCGATAGCGGCGCGCTGGCTGGCGCCAATGTGGTGTCGTCCTACCACACGGCTGCGACGGTGGTGGATGCGAGCATTTTGAGTTTGGGGCTGGCGGGGTTTGCTACGATCGGCACCGGCTTGGTCGCCATTCTTATTCCAGGTGCCGAGCTTGCCGCGGGCGATATGGTCGACACAGGAATCGAGATTATTAAAACACGCAACAAGTTTGCCAAGAGTGCATCTGAAGGCCTGCAGAAAATCGAGACGGCTCTACCGTATCTGGTTGCCGCGCGAGCTACGCAGGCGGTGTCGGCGCAGGAAACCGAGGGTGTGAACTATACCGGTACGGCGCTTGCCGTCCCCAGGACGTCCGAGTCGGATTTCGTTGCGCTCGAGGGTTCCGAGATCTCGACCGATGCCATTAAAGACACATCGAAAGATCTGGAACGCGCAGCAGATGAGCTGCAGAAGGCCTCGGAGGAGACGGCGAAAGCAAAAGAGCGTGCCTGGCTTGCGGATTGCGGCGGGTCGGATCCGGCTTCGGTCGGCAGTTGCTCATGCATGTGGGAACGCGCGAGGAGTTTGGCGAAGCTTTCGGATATTGAGAATCCGCACTATGCCTCGAGCGTCACATGGGAGCCGCAAGTGGCGCTTGATCGCGCGAAGGCCTATTACCGCTTGCGCCTTACAAACGAGGCGCCTCAGGGCTCAAGCGTCGAGACGAAGGCGGAGTCGGCGGCGCGCAAGGCGTTTTACACCTATGCGAGTACAGAGGTCAATCGTGCATATGTAACCGAGGACGGAGATGAAGTCACTTCCTATATCCCGCTGTTGCCGCGCAACACTGACGAGGTGCGAGCGACGGAACTCTATACCGATGCGGTGTGGCCAACTAGTACCAACGATGACAAAACGTATCTGCATTATGGAACGAGCTGCCCCAACTATAAGAAAGGGACGCCAGGCGGGCTAGCCTCGGTTGCTGATTATGACGGGCAGGACAGATGCAACAGATGCCATTTTGGTGTTTCGTCGCTCGGTGCCGTTGCGGCCCCTTCGACTTCTATCGAAAACGGCTTTGAGTACCACTTTGATCGATTCAAAGACGCTCTGGAAGACTACGTCGAATGCCGCAACAAAGAGCTTGAGCTCATGCGCCAGACCGAGGACGAGGCTGACCGTGCGAGCAATGCGTTTGACGAGGCCATTAAAGCGCTTTCGGGCGAGCGCCCGCGTATCGCTCCGCCCGGTCGTAACGGCGTGGTTGCCCTTGCGGTTTCGGGTGCTATCTCGAACCCCGATGAGCTCAGCTCTTCGTTTAACAGGACAGTCAGGCTTGGCGATCGCGGCGCGATCTCTGCTGCGGTGCTGGCGCCCGATGATGCGACGGCGCAGAACAACGTTCTCTCGCGGTTTTTCTCGACGCTGGAGGAGCGTTCGGGTGGTGTTGCCGGTGTACTCGATGGCGTCATGGATGTTTGGGGACGGCTGCTTGTGGGATACGGAGACATCCAGGGCTCGGCCGACGAGCTTATGGATGAGATGATCGATGACCTGGGAGGGGACAGCGGCGCGCTGGGCTCCATTGCATCGTGGCTTGGCGATACCGTTTCGGCGTCCGTGGCGGCGCTGGGCTTGGAGCCGTGCGACTTGCGTCTGCGAAAGCCGGTGCTGACCGACACCGCCAATGTCATTAAGAGCCCTGGGTCTGACATCACAGGTCTTTCTAAAGTGCAGGACAAGCTACGAAGTATTCCGCTGGGCGTGACCGACCCCAAGGCACTTTGCGAGGCGTTGGAATATCAAGTCGAGCGCACTATCAGCGGCACGGTGTTCACGCTAGCGGAGATTCCGCTGCCCGGCGGCGGTTCCATCCCACTTACCGTCGATGTTGCCACGCTGGCGGGTGCCCTGGGCGGTGGGTCGTAATGGGCATCCGCAAGCGCCTGCGCGAGGAGTGCGCCCAGGCGACGGTCGAGATGGCCGTGGTCACGCCCGTCCTGCTGGTTCTGGCGCTTATCGTGTACAACGTCATGGTCTTTGCCGGTGCGGTCGCACGCTTCGACCGCGTGGTGCCCGATATCGTGCTGGCGCATGCCGTGGCGCCGAGCGGGGAGGGCGATGGCAGCTCCATCGATGCCTCCGCGACCGTTCAGGCTCAGATTCAACATGCCATGGAAGGCTATGACTTGCAGATCGAGGTCTCGAGCGAACAGGGTGCGACGACATCGGATGGCGGTCTGCTTTCGCTTTCCGGCACGTTTAGGACCTATACCTGCATCATGCGCTATGAGCCGTGGCCGAGCTCGCTCGGCATCGCCGGCGTTTCGCTGGGGGCGCCGGCAAAGTTGTCTCACGAGCGTGCAGTGACGGTCGATCCGTGGCGTCCGGGGGTGGTCACGTGACCGCGGTCTCATCCTACATTGCCTACGCGCGGGCGCTCAACAGGCTGGGTTGGACGCCTGCCGAGTTTGTGGTGGCGGAGTCGTTTGCCGTGCGCCTGCGCGGCATGCTGGGACGGTCTCCGATTGCCGCCAACGGGTTGCCGCTCGTCATGGCGTTCCCACGCTGCTCTTCGGTCCACACCTGCTTTATGGCCTATCCCATCGACATTGCCTTTATCGACCGGAACGGCAACATCCTCGCACGCTGCGAAAACGTCCGTCCTTGGCACATGTGTTCCTGTCCCGGTGCCTGGGCGGTACTGGAACGCCCTTCAATTCTTGTATCACTCACTGTCTTGCAACGAGTGCCGGCTTGAAGGCCCTGAGCGAAAAACTTCTTGCGGCGGGTTGATGTCTCCAACGTGCTGTTCTATAGGGTCGGACTTGTGGATGACGTCGTGCTCAAAAACTTTTTTCAAATTCTCGGTTGACCGGAGCGCGTCCTTGGTTATACTAATCAAGCCTTGAAACAAGGCACACCTCAAATGGCTGGGTAGCTCAGTTGGTAGAGCAGAGGACTGAAAATCCTCGTGTCAGGGGTTCGATTCCCTTCCCCGCCACCTTGAATTGACGAGGACCTCTGCAAAGGGGTCCTTTTCTTTTATGTAGGGTTCCGCGGAAAATGCATCCCTGAATTGGGCTTTAGAGCGGGATGCGCTTTCCGGCGCTTGCTTCCGACGTGCGTGCACATCTCGGCGCACTAGCTCGGGCCCGCCCCAGACATTCCTCCCGCTTTTGCGCCACTTTGCAGACCGTTCGGTCGTCTGTCCGCACGCGCGGGTATACTCAAAACGATACTTTTCCTATGCAATACGATGCAGGCTCGACCTGCACGATCCGAAGGGGGCAGTGATGGAGAGGATACTCGGCGTTAATCTCTCTGGCTGGTTTATTCCCGAGCCTTGGGTGACCCCGTCGCTATATGCGGCGACCGGTGCATCCAACGCGGCCGAGCTGCAGGAGGCCATGGGCACCGCCGCCTATAATGAGCGCATGCGCCGTCATTACGAGACGTTTGTGAGCGAGGACGATTTTCGCCGCATGGCGCAGATTGGCCTCAATGCCGTGCGTCTGCCGGTGCCCTGGTATGCCTTTGGTTCGCAGGAGTCCGATGCGTCCTACATCTCGGTTGTCGACTACATCGACCGTGCAATTGAGTGGGCTGCCAAGTATGACATCCGCGTGCTGCTCGATCTGGCGACTGTGCCCGGTGGCCAGGGCGATTCCAATGATTCGCCCACCACGCCAGAGGCTGTTGCCGAGTGGCATTCGTCCACCAACGGCCGTCATGTGGCACTCGACGTGCTCGAGCGCCTGGCCGATCGCTACGGCGAGGCCGAGAGCCTGCTGGGCATTGAGCTGCTGGACACGCCGCAGATGAGCGTCCGCAAGAGCCTCTTTGCCATGACGGATGGCATTCCAGCCCACTATCTGCGCAATTTCTATCGCGATGCCTATGAGCTCGTCCGTTCGTATATGCCCGAGGATAAGATCGTCGTCTTCTCGTCGTCGGGTCATCCCAGCGAGTGGAAGCATTTTATGCGCGGCGCCAAGTACAAGAACGTCTACATGGACCTTCACCTGTACCATTACCGCGACGAGTATGCGCTCGACATCACGAGCCCCCGCGGGCTGACGACGGCGATTTCGCGCAACAAGCGCGAGCTTAAAGAAGCGATTTCGACAGGGTTCCCCGTGCTGGTGGGCGAATGGTCGGGCGCGGCGATCTTTGCCAACTCGTCGGTTACGCCCGAGGGCCGCAATGCCTACGAGCGCGTGTTTATCGCCAACCAGCTGGCTTCGTTTGCGCCGGCTGCCGGCTGGTTCTTTCAAACGTGGAAGACCGAGAAGCGCATTGCAGCATGGGACGCCCGCGCGGCGCTCGGTACGCTCGAGCGCGGCATGATTGAATAGGTTGATATGACGCAAAACAGCGCCCATACGGGCAAACTCTATGTGGTCGGCACGCCCATCGGCAACCTGGGCGACCTGTCCCCGCGCGTTGGCGAGGCCTTTGCCGCCGCCGATGCCATTTGCTGCGAAGACACGCGTGTGACGTCAAAGCTGCTGATGCACCTGGGCATTTCCAAGCCGCTTGTCCGTTGCGACGAGAATGTGATCGCCAGCCGCGCCGCCGGCCTGGTCGACCGTCTGCTGGCGGGGGAGACCCTCGCCTTTGCCTCGGACGCCGGCATGCCGAGCGTGTCCGATCCCGGCCAGGCGCTGGTCGAGGCGGCACGTGAGGCCGATGTGCCCGTCGAAGTTATTCCCGGGCCCTCTGCTTGCGTCACGGCGCTCGTTTCGTCCGGCATTCCCTGCGAGCATTTTTTCTTCGAGGGCTTTTTGGGCCGAAAGCACGGCGACCGCGTGCGCCGTCTGCAGCGCCTTGCCGTAGTGCCCGGCGCGCTCATCTTCTACGAGTCTCCACATCGCATCGTGGCGACGCTCGAGGCCGTGGCGGAGGTCTTTCCCCAGCGTGAGGTTGCCGTCTGCCGCGAACTCACCAAGCTGCACGAGGAGGTCTTGCGCGGGCCCGCTGCCCAGCTTGCCGAGGAGCTGCGTGCTCGCGGCGAGGTAAAGGGCGAGATTGCGCTGGTCATCGCGCCGCCGAGCGAGGATGAGGAGGCCGGCATCGTGCCGGTTGGCGCCGCGGTAGCGGATCCCGACGAGGCCCTGCGCGAGGATATCCGCGCCGCGCTTGAGGAGGGGGAGCCCGCCTCTGCGGTGGCCAAGCGCCTGTCTCAGAAGTATTCGCGCCGCAAGCGCGATGTCTATGCCATGGTGCTCGATATGCAATAGATGGAGGATATCCAGCCCTTGCGCTAGAATCATCCCCTGTATGCAACGTTTTTCTGGAGGACAAACCCCATGGATCAAAGCAAGCCTTCGTTCTTTATCACGACGCCCATCTACTACGTCAATGCCGATCCGCACCTGGGCACGGCTTATTCCACCATCATCGCCGACGTTCAGGCTCGCTATCGCCGCTCCGCCGGCTATAACGTCAAGTTCCTGACCGGCATGGACGAGCACGGCGAGAAGGTCGCCGAGGCCGCAGCCAAGCATGGCATGACGCCGCAGGAGTGGACCGACAGCCAGGCTCCGCACTTCAAGGAGCTTTGGAGCAAGCTCGAGATTTCCAACGACGACTTCATCCGCACCACCGAGCCGCGCCAGCATCATGCCGTGCAGTACCTGTGGGAGCGCATGAAGGAGTCCGGTTACCTGTATAAGGGCAGCTACGACGGCTGGTATTGCGTGCCTGACGAGACCTACTTCACCGATACGCAGGTCCAGAAGGGCGACGAGGAGTACGGCAGCGTCGGCCAGCATCTGTGCCCCGACTGCCACCGTCCGCTTGAGCGCGTGCAGGAGGAGTCCTACTTCTTTAAGCTTTCCGCCTTCCAGGACAAGCTGCTCAAGCTTTACGACGAGCACCCCGACTTTGTCGAGCCTGCGTTCCGCATGAACGAGGTACGTAGCTTTGTCGAAGGCGGCCTTAACGACCTTTCCGTGAGCCGCACGAGCTTTGACTGGGGCATTCAGGTCCCGTTTGACGAGGGCCACGTGACCTACGTGTGGTTTGATGCGCTGCTCAACTATATGACGGCCGTCGGCTACGGTGTCGACACCGACGAGGCGCGTGCCGAGCTGGCCTATCGCTGGCCCGCGCAGTTCCACATCGTGGGTAAGGACATCATCCGCTTCCACTGCGTCATTTGGCCCGCCATGCTCATGGCCATCGGTGAGGCCCTGCCCGAGCACGTCTTTGCCCACGGCTTCCTGACCGTGCGCAATGCCGAGACCGGCAAGGCCGAAAAGATGTCCAAGAGCCGTGGCAACGCTATCGCTCCGCAGGACGTTATCGACATGTTGGGCGTTGAGGGCTATCGCTACTACTTTATGACCGATGTCGTCCCCGGCACCGACGGTGCCATCAGCTTCGATCGCATGGAGCAGGTCTACAACGCCGACCTGGCCAACAGCTGGGGCAACCTGATCTCGCGTTCGCTCAACATGAGCGGCAAGTACTTTGACGGTTGCGCGCCCGCCAAGCCCGCGTCGTTCGATGCGTTCGACAACCCGCTGGCAAAGATCGCCGATGGCCTGGTCGAGCGCTACATGGCCAAGATGGACGTGCTCGATTACGGTGGAGCCAAGGACGAGGTCATGGAGCTCATCCATGCCGCCAACCACTACATCGAGGACTCCGAGCCCTGGGCGCTTGCCAAGGACGAGACCAAGGCTGACGAGCTGGCATTTGTGATCTACAACCTGCTCGAGGCTATCCGCATTGCCGCTCACCTGCTGATGCCGCTCATGCCCCAGACTTCTGCCGAGGCCCTGCGCCGCCTGTCGTGCGAGGACGAGGCCGCGAGCGACGACCTCAAGGGCATTTGCGCTTGGGGCTTGCTTGCCGGTGGTCAGCCCGTCGAGAAGGGCGAGCCGCTGTTCCCGCGTCTGGGCTAAGCCGCCGCGCGCCATATCGGCAATTTGCTGTTTAGATGTAAGGGCATGGCCGCAACGGTCCATGCCCTTTTGTTTCAAGACGCCGCCACCATGCTAAGGAGGCAACTATGACAACTTCGCCTTTGGCAAACCCCACGGCAACAAGGGAGCTGCTGGAGGAGTTTGGCCTTGCGACCAAGCATCGCCTGGGCCAGAACTTCCTGATCGACAACCATGTAATTGAGCGCATTTGCGAGCTTTCCGAGCTTGCGGGCGATGAGCGCGTGCTCGAGGTCGGTCCGGGCGTTGGTACGCTCACGCTTGCGCTGCTGCAGGAGGCGGCGTGCGTCACGTCGATCGAGGCCGACCCCGAGCTCGAGCCGGTGCTCGATGCCCATGCCGCTGACTACGCCAACTTCCGCTTTATCATGGGCGACGCGCTCAGGGTGACGCCGGAGCAGATTGAGCAGGTTGCGGGCGGTGAGCCGACGGTATTTGTCGCGAACCTGCCCTATAACGTGGCGGCGACGATCATCCTGCAGTTCTTCCAGACGATGCCCGCGCTCAAGCGCGCCGTCGTCATGGTTCAAAAGGAGGTTGCCGATCGCATTGCCGCAGTGCCGGGCAATAAGACCTATGGCGGCTATACGGCAAAGCTCGGCCTGTATGCGCAGGTGACGGGTCGCTTTGAGGTGCCGCCGCGTTGCTTTATGCCGGCACCGCACGTGGACTCGGCCGTCGTGCGTATCGACCGTGTTGACGGCGTGGTGCCCGAAGGACTCGATCGCGAGTTTGTGGCCCGCGTGATTGACGCCGCATTTGCTCAGCGTCGCAAGACCATCCGCAATTCCATGAGCGCCAACGGCTTTGCCAAGGACGTGCTCGATGCCGCCTTTGAGGCTTGCGGTATCTCACCCACCACGCGCGCCGAGACGCTCGATGTTGCTGACTTTGTCCGCCTGGCCCAGGAGCTAATCCATGACGCCTAATGCCGAACGCGTGACGTTTACCAAGAAAAAGAAGACGGTTGCCTGCCCCGTGCCCTTGGCACCGCTTGCCGACACGCATGCGCATCTGCTTTCGTTTTGGGGCAAAGAAGTGCCCGAGACGCTCGTGCGCGCGAAAGCCGCGGGCGTCGACCTGTTGGTGACGATGCTCGACCCCATCGCCGACAAGCGCAGCGTGACGGACTATAGCGACTGGCTGGTGCGCGAAATTCTACCGATGCGGGATATTCCGCAGATCAAGTATCTCGCTGGCGTTCATCCCTATGGCGCGCCGGATTATACCGACGACATTCACGCGCAGGTCGTTGCCGCGCTCGATAATCCTTTGTGCGCCGGTATCGGCGAGATCGGCCTGGACTACCACATGGATTACGATGACGACATCGCGCCGGCGCCCCATAGCGTGCAGATTGATTGCATGGCACGTCAGCTCGAAGTTGCCGTGCGCCGCAATGTGCCGGTGGAGCTGCACCTGCGGCACGAGGACTCGGATGGGGAGCGTACTTCGCACGTTGATGCGTACAACGTGCTGCGCGAGGTAGGTGTGCCTCAGGCCGGTTGCGTGCTGCACTGCTTTGGCGAGGATCGAGCCACGATGGAGCGCTTTGTGGGTTTGGGCTGCTATATCGCCTATGGCGGCGCGGCCACCTTTAAGCGCAACGACGACGTGCGCGAGGCATTTGCGGCGACCCCGCTCGATCGCATTTTGTTCGAGACGGATTGCCCGTATATGGCACCGGAGCCCATTCGTGGTCTTGAGTGCGAGCCGGCAATGATTTCCATCACAGCAAACACGCTGGTCAACGACCGTGTCGATCGTACCGGCGAGGATGCTGAGGCAATCGCGCGAGCAGCTTGGGAAAATGCCTGCAAACTTTTTCAAAAATAGTTCTTGCGTTCGCGGTAGCGCTCCGTTATTCTAATTCCTGCACGCGGGCGTGGCGGAATTGGCAGACGCGTACGGTTCAGGTCCGTATGGGGGCAACCCCATGAAGGTTCAAGTCCTTTCGCCCGCACCATTAAATGAAAGAGCTCCCAGCAATGGGGGCTTTTTTGTTATGGGCCCATCGCAGGGACTTGAACCTGTGAAGGAGCGAGCGTAAAGAAAACGCGGAGCGTTTTTAGCGAGCTGGCGAGTCCGCCGGCAGGCGGGCGAAGCCGGTGCGGATCCGCGAAGCGGATACGCGGACGTCCTTTCGCCCGCACCATTGATTGAAAGAGCTCCCAGCAATGGGAGCTTTTTTGTTATGGGCCTCCTGTTGGTGTCACGTGGCTGCTTCGTGCGGGTATACTAGTGCCAACGTGCGCCTATCAGAGGAGAGACCATGCTGTTGTCCGGTATCATCGCTGCCCTTACGAGCTTTCTACTTCCCATCATCATTTTGTTGCTGCTGCTCCCCAACGCCTGCTATGTCGTTGAACAGCAGCATGCCGTGATCATCGAGCGTCTGGGCAAGTTTAACCGCATCGTCAACGCGGGCTTCCACATGAAGGTGCCCGTGATCGACCGCAAGGCCGCCACGGTGAGTCTGCGCACCATGAAAAACGGTTTTGGCATCGACGTTAAGACCCAGGACAACGTGACCATCGGCCTTGAGGTCTCTGCTCAGTACCACGTGAGCTATGACATGGGCGCCGGCCCGGCAGATTCGGGCATCTACAAGAGCTACTACATGCTGCAGGAGCCCGTCGACCAGATGCGTGATTTCATCACCGACGCCCTGCGCTCTTCCATCCCCGTCTATACGCTCGATGAGGTCTTTGCCAAGAAGGATGACATCGCCAAGGACGTTAATGCCACCGTGTCCGAGCAGATGGCTGCCTACGGCTTTACCCTCGTGTCGACACTCATCACCAAGATCGCGCTGCCGACCGAGGTCGAGAACTCCATGAACGACATCAATGCCGCCCAGCGAAAGCGCGCTGCTGCGCAGGAGCTCGCCGAGGCCGACCGCATCAAGCGCGTCACCGAGGCGACCGCCGAGGCCGAGGCGATGGAAAAGGCGGGCGAGGGCATCGCCAACCAGCGCAAGGCCATCGCGCTGGGCATCAAGGATTCGCTCGAGATCATCCAGGAGACGGGTGTCGGTAACGACGAGGCCAACCAGCTGTTCATGTTTACGCAGTGGTCCGAGATGATGACAGAGTTCGCTCGCACGGGTAAAACATCGACGGTCGTACTGCCGAGCGATTTCTCGCAGTCGGCCTCGATGTTCGAGCAGATGCTGACCGCCGGCAAAGTCCAAAACGATTCGAAGGAGTAGACGCGCGTGAAATACACCGTCGTTTGCGTCGGTAAGCTCAAGGAGCGCTTTTGGAAGGATGCCTGCGCCGAGTACACCAAGCGCCTGGGCGCCTATGCCAAAGTGGATATCCGCGAGGTGGCCGATATCGACCCGGCTAAGGCGGGCGGCGTGGATGCCGCGCGCGACAAGGAGGGGGCGGCGATACTTGCAGCCCTGCCACCTCGAGCACATGTGATCTTGCTGGCCATTGAGGGCAAAGAGCGCTCGAGTGAGGAACTCTCGGCGCGGCTCGACGATCTTATGCTGCGTGGTAACAGCGACATCGCCTTTGTGATTGGCGGATCGGACGGCGTGAGCGATGATGTACGCGCACGAGCCGACGAGATGCTCAGCTTTGGACGCATTACCTTGCCGCATAACTTGGCGCGCGTGGTGCTGCTGGAGCAAATCTATCGCGCCTGCAAGATCAGCCGTGGCGAGCCGTATCACAAATAGGTCGGCAATACGAAACAATGCCGTGGGACAATAGCTTTCGTTTTGAAGAACGTGTCTGAGAGGACTATGAGATATGAAGATTGGATTTGTCGGTTTTGGCAATATGGCGAGCGCTATGGCCGATGGCTGGATCGCCGCCGGTGTGGCTGCGAGCGATATGTGCGCCTGCGCGGGCCACTACGACGCCTTGGTTGAGCGTTGTGAGGCGCGTGGGATGGTTGCCTGTCGTGACGCGGCGGAGGTTGTCGCCGCATCCGATATCGTGGTTGCTGCGGTCAAGCCGTACATGATCGAGAAGGTCTTCGCTCCGCTTAAGGACACTCCTGCCGACAAGGTTGTCCTTTCGGTTGCCTGGACTTGGGATAGCGCCAAGTGGGAAAAGGTCCTGCCGGGTGTCGCGCATATCTCGACAGTGCCCAACACGCCGGTTTCGGTGGGCGAGGGCGTCATCGCCTGCGAGAGGTCCTCTACGCTCGGCGACGAGCAACGTGCTGTTGTGCTCGACCTGCTCGGTAAGCTTGGCACTGTCGTCGAGCTCGACACGAGCCTGCTGTTTGTGGGCGGCACCGTGGGCGGTTGCGCCCCGGCATTTGTCGCCATGGCGATTGAGGCCCTAGGCGACGCGGCCGTCAAGCACGGCATTCCGCGCGCCGATGCCTATCGCATTGTGAGCCAGATGGTGTTGGGTACGGCAAAGCTGCAGCTTGCAACAGGGCAGCATCCTGCGGCGATGAAGGATGCCGTATGCTCACCCGGCGGCGCCACCATCAAGGGCGTCGTCGCGCTCGAGGACGCCGGCATGCGCAGCGCCCTGGTCAAGGCCATCGACGCCACCCTCCAGTGAAACCTGCCATTTAGGGACAGGTTTATTTTGGCAGGTTTTTTCCTGCGGTTTTTTCGCATGTGCGAAAAGCGCCCCGCAACTGGCTCAATTCCAGTTGCGGGGCGCTTGCGTTTGCTCAGATAAAACCGACCAAAATAAACCTGTCCCTTTTTGGCAGGTTAGTCCCAGAAGCCGTCTTGATCGTCCTCGGATTTGGGTCCGCGGTCGACGTAGAGCTTATGGGTGCGCTTCTCCATTACAAAGGCAAGAATCGCAAACAGTAGGATGCCGCCGGCGAAAAGGATGGCAAAACCGGTGCGGGTGCCAAACAAAAAGGAAAAAACTGCGTCCATTGGGTGCCTTCTTGCGTAGTTGAGTTGGGTCGTAAACGCTCATAAGTATATACTTGCCCATACATGTACAAGGTTGCAACCTAAATGGAATGTATATTGCCGGAGGATCTAATGCTTGATATCAAGTTTGTTCGCGAGAACCCCGATGCCATCGATACCGCCATGGCTAACCGCCAGACGTCTTGGGACCGCGAGAAGTTCTTTGAGCTCGACGACGAGCGCCGTGCCGTCATCACCGAGGTCGAGGAGCTCCAGGCAACGCGTAATGCCGAGTCCAAGAAGATCGGCGCCCTGATGAAGGAGGGCAAGAAGGACGAGGCCGAGGCCGCCAAGGAGGCCGTGCGCGCCGTCAACGAGAAGATTGACGGTCTGGCCGAGCGCCGCACCGCTCTTGAGCAGGAGCAGTACGACTTCATGGCTCACCTGCCCAACATCCCTTGCGAGGCCACGCCGTACGGCAAGGACGAGGACGAGAACATCGAGCGCCGTCGTTGGGGCACCCCGCGCGAGTTCGACTTCGACTTTAAGCCGCACTGGGATCTGGGCACCGACCTCGACATCCTCGACTTCGAGCGCGGCAACAAGCTCTCCGGCAGCCGCTTCACCGTTCTCGGTGGCGCCGGCGCCCGTCTGGAGCGCGCCCTCATCAACTTCTTCCTCGACACGCACACCAGCCGTGGCTTTAAGGAGTGGTGGCCGCCCATCGTCGTCAAGCGTCAGACCATGTTTGGCACGGGCCAGCTGCCCAAGTTCGAGGACGATGCCTATCACGTCTCGGGTGATAACTTCCTGATCCCCACCGCCGAGGTCGTGCTTACCAACCTGCACGCCGGCGAGGTTCTCGATGCTGATACCCTGCCGCGTCGCTACACCGCCTTCACCCCCTGCTTCCGCGAGGAGGCCGGCTCCGCTGGTCGCGACACCCGCGGCATCATTCGCCAGCACGAGTTCGACAAGGTCGAGATGGTCAAGTTTGCCAAGCCGGAGGAGTCCGACGAGGAGCTTGAGAGCATGACCGCCGAGGCCGAGTACCTGCTTCAGCAGCTGGGCCTTCCGTATCGCGTGATTAGCCTGTGCACCGGCGACCTGGGCTTCTCTGCCCGTCAGACCTACGACATCGAGGTCTGGCTGCCGAGCTACAACGCCTACAAGGAGATCAGCTCCTGCTCCAACTGTGGCGACTTCCAGGCCCGTCGCGCCAACATCAAGTATCGCGACCCCGAGAACTTCAAGGGCTCGCGCTACCTGCACACCCTCAACGGTTCCGGTCTGCCGGCTGGCCGCACCATGGCCGCCATCCTGGAGAACTACCAGAACGCCGACGGCACCATCACGATCCCCGAGGTTCTTCGTCCCTACATGGGTGGCCTCGAGAAGATTGAGCCGGTCGCGTAGGTTGCCTGCATAAGCGATTTGCGAGGGCGCCCCTTTCCGGGGCGCCTTTTTTGTGCGCAAAGCCTTACCATATCGTGCGGACAGCTCAATAGAAAACACACGAACAAACGTTCTGTATACAGCCAACTACCTGCTATGCTTTTGTTAAATAGAAGCGAGAGGAAGGGGATGCGATGGAGCTGTTTGATGAGCGGGTAGTTTTGTTTGAGAGCGATGAAGGTGGGGAGCACCTACTGGTTACGTGTGAGCCATCCGGTATGGGTGGTTTGGTGGTGCGGCAGACGAGCGAGGGTCCGTTGACCCAATGGTGCTTTGAGGAGTCGCCGCATGTAGTCGAGACTTTTGTGACGCACGAGGGACTTGTGGCGCTTGAGCAGTTCTATGGAGTTGGGGCTTCTAACCAGGTCGCGCGCATGCTGAGTATCTCGTTTGCCGATTATGACTGTGCCCAGCGGGTGCGCTCGCTTTTGAGGGAACTCGGTGCTGGGTTCGATGTAGTTGAAAAACCGATTGATCGCATCGGGGACGTTGGCGCATGCGGAGCTGCGTGAGGAACATATTCTCAAAAAGTTTGAGATTATGCTTGACTCTAACTAACTAAAGTGGTTTTATATGTCTTGCGCTGCGGCGTTACCTCAGCTGGATAGAGGGTCTGACTACGAATCAGAACGTCATAGGTTCGAATCCTATACGCCGCACCAATCGAACTTGAAGCCTCCGGCAACGGGGGCTTTTCTTTTATGGCAACACCGCATGGATTCGAACCTCGGTCGAGGCGCGAGCGTGAAGCGGACTATTTCTTATCGACTCGTGTAAGATTCCGAGTAGGTGTCGCGGCCCATCCGCGACCACTCCTTCTCTAGACGACCGATCAGGGTGATATTTCGTGGCAGAGCGTCCGACATACAAGCTCAGGTTTCTCGACCCCAAAAAGCGTTTTCCATCGATGCCCGAGCAGCCCACGGGGCGCTCGTATGGTGTTGTCTGGAAAGTCTTTGGCGAGGATCCTAAAGAGTCGTGCTACGTCGTCGAATTCGTCGGCAAAAGCCACATATCGCTCTTGGGCTACGTGAGCGTGTCGGGCAAGGTTTATAAGGTTGACCGCCCTGTTCGGGAAGCACCGTTGCCCGAGGACCCCGACATGGAGCTGGTCCTTCACGAGTCCGATTCCAGTATTGGCGAGATTATGGTGAGGGAGGCCAACGGAGCAATGCGCGCGTGTGCGCGAACTGCCGGCTCTCCCGAAGGCCCCATGCGCGAGCAGTCCGACCTCGAGACATGGAATTCGACCCGCGCCCTTCCTTACGGCGAGTTTATGGCCTCGATGTTCTTGCGCTACGTGATATTTGCCAACTCCGAAAGCACTATTGCGAACACGTCGGGCGTCGACGGTCTCGATGCAGACATGCAAAACGTTGTCGACAAGATCAAACTCGTAAAGTTGCCCGAGCCGGTCGAGGTGTTTTTGGGCTTTGACACGGCGCCGCTCCCCGATGCTATCGAGACGCTGCTTTACCGTGTTGACCATGCCGAGAATCCGAGCGGTATCGAGCGTTATGCCGCCGCCCTGATGAGCGAGATCGACTTGCCCCGCCTGCGCACCATTGCTGCCAAGTCCGAAATGAGCCTAGCGCGCATCGACCGCTCAAAGCTTTTCTATCTCAATTTTGATCGTAGTCTGCTGGACCAGGACGAGATTGACATGCTGCTTGCCGTCGAGTGCCATCTCAACCGCCTCTCCGGCATCCTTGAGCGCATTGGGGCTGGATTGGTCCCCGCGGCATCCTCGCCGAGCCTTGAGGGCTGCGCACTCTTTGACGCGTGGCATATCGCCAAGACGACCAACGATGTTCCCCGACTGCTTGATACGGCCTCGAGCGACAACCCGTGGGGCAAACCGGGAACGGTGGCTTGCCAGCCGGGCGGTGAGTGGGACGTGCGCACCCGCTTCGCGCGTATCGTCGAGGCACTCAACGTGGTTGCACGGCTCGACTATACCTATCGGGCAAACGTTGCCGAGGGGATTATGCTCGTTCGGTTTGGGCACTCTGTCGTGGATGCCATGCCGCAACGTGAATACGACGCCCAGGATGACGTCTGGCGCGAGTTGGACGAGGACGCGCGTGCGATTTGGGCTGCGGAGCACGACGCGCGCGTGGCGCTTACGCTTGCGGCGGCGTGTTTTGCCGCAGGTGCCTGCATTGCGCGCTGCTATGTTCAGATTGCGGCTCCCGACGGCGAGCAGGGCGAGCGCGTCATTGCAACATATTCCTTTGGACGTGCGGCCTATCTGGCCAATTGCGTGCCTGTCGCCAAGGATCTTGAGAGCATGGATATGGACGATATGCCGTGCAAGCGCATGCTTGAGGCATATGAGTCGGACGCGCCGGATGCGATTGAGCCTGCGGAGGTTCACGCTCGCCCGCGTGACGACCACCGTTCGCTGCCGCCGGCGTTGCGCGACCTGCTGCTTGCCGATACGGCTGATGAGCTCGAGGTCATGGAGATGGACGATGACCCGTATGTGGCGCGCGTCGTTGAGTTGCGCGAGCAGGCCAAAGTTGACCGCATGGGTGCGTTTGAGGGTTTTTCCCGTCTTGTTGAGGAGCTGGAGGCAAAGTGCGCCGTTGCCGAGCTTTTGGCAACGGGTCCGGTTCAGACGCAGTTTTGCGACAACCAGCTGGTGCGTATGGTGCTGCCGGTAATGGAGGAAGATCGCTCGGTGCGTATCCTGCGCGCTCCCGACGCGCTCTACTTTGCTCAGCACGAGATCTGCAGTTATTACGCCGATCAGGAGGATTTTGAACGGGCATTGCCCGAGGTGCGTCGTCTTTACGATCTGGCTCGCTCGTCCATGCAATCGCACTTTGCGCTCATCAACGTGTTGGCGCGCCTGGAACGCTTTGACGAGATTATCGAGGTGGCGCGCCACGGCCTGCGCATCGCCAGCGACCGTTCCGCAATCGGTTATCTGTTCTATCGCTTGGCGTTTGCCTATTGGAACTGCGACCAGCTCGAGCTCGCGCTGGCATGCTACCGCCTCGTGCCGCGCGGCGAGGAGTCGGGTGGCAGCGCGCTGGAGGAAATGCAGGGCCTTATGAATGAGATGGGTGTCAATGAGCCTCCGACGTTTGAGGAAGCCGTCGAGACCATCCGCAAGGCTGGGCTTGAATTGCCGCCTGTGCCTGCGGTGACCAACCAGCTTGCGGATGCCGCCGTGCAGCTGGTCGATAACGGCTTCTTTTTCCTAGCGCGCGTTTGCATCTTCCAAATGTGGCGCACCATGGGCAACGATGAGCTCGGCTCCCTCAGTCGCTCGCTGGGGTAGGGGCGAAAACTGCAAGGAGGAAAGGCCGCTAGGCAATTAGAAATTCCCTCTTGCTCAACTTCGGCTGTTTGGTTACTATAGAACGGCTGTTACGGAGAGCTGACCGAGAGGCCGAAGGTGCTCGCCTGCTAAGCGAGTATGCCCCAAAAGGGCATCTGGGGTTCGAATCCCCAGCTCTCCGCCAGTATGAATTGAAAGAAGGGTCCCATTTGGGGCCCTTTTTTATTATCAAGAATGGCGGCTGGGGATTCGAACCCTCAAAAAGGAGGCATCCTTTCGGACGTCTCCTTTCAGCGAGCGTATTGTTCTTCGATCCTACACCTCGGGTGCCTTGGCTACGGTTTCGCTTTCTGCCGCAAGCGGACGGTTTTCGATGCGACGACTCAGGCGGTCGAGCTTCACAAGAAGCCATTCAATGGGATTCGGCCCCGAGCCTTCCTCATCGGCAACCAAATCCGTGACAACGACCTTGATGCCGTCTTGTTTGAGCGTGAGGCTACCCACTTTGTCGCCCACATGCACCGTGCCCGAAAGGTCATCGTAGGCAACCTTTTCGGTTACTTCTCCGGCAAGCGAAAAGATGGTCGCCTGAGCTGCGGGATCGGCGAGTGTGGCGTCGATCGTCTTGTCCGTCCAGTCGGTCTGGCTTATGCGCGCGATGAGCGGATTGCCGTTGGCGGTCTTTTCCTGCGTGTTGGCGATCGCAACCGTCACCTTGTGGCCGTAGTACCAGTTGGCAAGGGCGGCCGTGTCGGCAAAGCGCTGGTCGTTGGTGCTGGAGTTCAAAACGACGGTATAGGTCTCGTCGCCATCGCGGTCGTAGGCTGCCGTAAAGCAGTAGCCGGCATCGTCGGTAGTGCCGGTCTTGCCGCCGATATTGCCGTCCTGCCCCAGCAGCTCGTTGTGCGTATCCATGGAATGTGAGTGGTCGGAGCCGTCGGCGCCTGTAACCTCAATCCAGGAATCATCGCTCGCCACGATCTCGCGGAACGTATCGCTCTTCATTGCTTCCTGCATCATCAGGGCCGCATCGTGCGCGGTCGAGTGCATGTCGCCGGCCCACTCATCAAAGTCCAGACCGTGCGGATTCTCAAAAAGCGTTCCCGTGCAGCCGAGCTTTTTAGCGCGCTCGTTCATGGCCTTGACAAACGTGGCCTCGGCATCTTTGGTCTTGGGGTCGATCTTTTTGCCCACATGCTCGGCAAGTACGATGGCGGCGTCATTGCCCGAGGGAATCATCAGGCCGCGCAGGGCCTGTTCCACTGTGAGCTCGTCGCCTTTGAGCAAGCCGGCGGTCGAATTGCCCACGGTTGCCGCGGCGTTGCTCACCGTGACCTTCTCATCCATCTTGCAGTTCTCGATGGTTAGGATTGCGGTCATGACCTTGGTAATTGAGGCGATCTTGACCTGCTCGTCGGCACTGCGGGCGTAATAGACGGAACCGTCCTTGCTCATGACGATGGCGTTGGTCGCATCGATATCGGGCAGATTCTCGGCCGTGATGCCGCGGGCGTCGGCGGTCTTGCCGCAAACGATATCGGTCGTAAGCGCCTGGGCGTCGGCGGCAGACGGCGTACCGGCGGCAAGGGCGACGGCGCAGACAATGCCGGCGGTCAGTTGCGCGGAGCGCTTTACAAGAGAACTAAGGGTCTTCACAGATTTCGCTTTCGACGGGATGGTCTCTTCAGAGTTCAAAGTATATCGTTTACCGGCGCGGACAATCAGCGCGCGGGCGTGCGCGGCCCATGTCTGCGCCCGAACGGACACATAGGTGCTTAAGGTCGACTTAATCGCCCGCGCTTGTTGTGTGTGGCGCGTGCTGCCTCGGGCATAATGGAGCGCGAGAGGAGCACGCATGAACGAGCGCATTTTGGTAGTTGATGACGAGAAGGCCATCGCCGACCTGGTTGGTATCTACCTTACAAAAGAGGGCTTTGATGTTCAGATTGCCTATAGCGGCGCAGATGCTGCCAAGGCGATTTTGGAGCAGGAGTTCGATCTGGCGCTGCTGGACGTCATGCTGCCCGATATCGACGGCTTTGAGCTGCTGCGCACCATCCGCGCTAGCCATACCTATCCCGTTATTATGCTGACGGCGCGCGATGCCCAACATGACAAGATCGAGGGCCTCTCGTTGGGCGCAGACGATTACGTGGTCAAGCCGTTCCGTCCGCTGGAGCTCATTGCGCGCGTTCATGCTCAGCTCCGTCGTTACACTAGCTACGGCAGCCGCGCACAGGCGGTCGAGTCGCCGACCATCCAGCTCGACGGCCTCGAGATCAACCGCGACGCTCGTTGTGTGACGGTGGACGGTGCACCGGTGCGCCTCACGCCCATCGAGTATTCCATCTTGCTGTATCTGGTCGAGCATCGTGGCAGCGTGGTGGCCGTGGGGGACCTGTTCCGCGCGGTGTGGAACGAGGATTTTATGCCCGGCTCCAACAATACGGTGATGGTGCACATCCGCCATCTGCGCGAAAAGATCGGCGACGATGCTCAAAAGCCGCGCTTTATCAAAAACGTCTGGGGCGTTGGCTACATAATCGAATAACGCCTTTGATGGTGGGGAAGTGGATATGACAAAAGACGATAGGCGGGTATTCGAGGTGCCCGATCGACTCTTTGAATACATAAGGGCGGTCGTCGACAACCGTGCGCTTGCGACGGTGCTGCTCTTTTTGCTGAGTCTGCTACTCATTGGCATTGACAATATCGTTGGTATCCTGGCAGTTCTGCTCATTGGCTTCTTGCTGATCGATCGATTTGAAATCGTTCGCCGCTGCGTGGTAATCGGCGGTGCCGCGTGGACGACTACGCTGGCGATCGGGGCCATGGCGCTTGGCGGTATTGGCGGGCCCGTGTTCTTTAATGCCGCCTTTGTGTTCAACATGCTCGGCTTTGTGCTGGCACTCGCCGTGTGTGTCCTGTTCTTTTGCGGGCGTGCCCTGTATTACCAGGGTTATGAGCAAGGCGAGCAGCGTGCCGACCGCGTGATCGCCGCCCGTATTCAGGACCGTCTGATCGACAACCCCGACACGTGGGATACCATCGACGGCGACTTTCTCGAGGTCGAGGGTGCGCTCAACCGGGCGCGCGATTGCGAGCGTAAGGTTCAACAGGCCTTGCGCGACGAATCGCATCGCAAAGATGACCTGGTTACGTACCTGGCGCACGACCTGCGCACGCCGCTTGCCAGCGTGGTGGGCTATCTTTCGCTCCTGCAGGAGGCTCCCGATTTGCCGCTTGAGCAGCGTGCACGCTTTACGGGCGTGGCGCTCGACAAAGCCCATCGGCTCGACGCGCTCATCGAGGAGTTTTTCGACATCACGCGTTTTGATTTCCACGATATCGTGCTCACCCGCGCTTACGTCGATTTGGGGCTATTGCTGGCGCAGGTGGCCGACGAGTTCTATCCCATTCTCAACGAACAGCGCAAGGAAGCCCAGGTTGATATCTGCGAGGACCTGACGGTGCTCGTGGACGGCGACAAGATGGCTCGCGTATTCAATAACATCATGAAAAACGCCGTTGCCTATAGCTATGAAGGCTCGACAATTACGATCGAGGCCAGGCGTTTGGGCGACGGTGGCGTACGCGTACGATTTGTGAACCAGGGCGATCCGATCCCCGAGCCAAAGCTCAAGGTGATTTTTGAGAAGTTCTATCGCCTGGATACAGCGCGTGCGACCAATCGCGGCGGTGCTGGGCTGGGGCTTGCCATCGCCAAGGAGATTGTTGGGGCGCATGGCGGTACCATCGCGTGCGAATCGACACCCGAGCATACCGTCTTTACCATCGAGCTGCCCGCCGCGTAGTGTAGGCGCCTTTACAAACACCTGACAATGCGCTCACGTGCGTATGAGTCACGATTTCTACTATCGATACTGCTGAATTGATATCGATGTGGAGGTGTGCGGTATGACGGCTGCTGCGGCTGTGGAGCCCACGGAGCTCGAGGAGCTAATGGAGGCGCAAGCCGAGGCTGCGCACGAGCGCGAAGTCGGGGACGCGACTCGTCCCACGGCGCAGGATCTTGCCGCCTCGCCGACACGCATCGACGTCGAGGGCCTCGACCTGTTCTATGGCGACCACCACGCGCTCAAGGACGTGTCCATCAAGATTCGCGACAAGCAGATTACCTCGTTTATCGGTCCTTCGGGCTGCGGCAAGTCAACGCTGCTGCGTTGCTTTAACCGCATGAACGACGGCATCAAGGACTGCCGTATCGAGGGCAAGATCGCGCTCGACGGCCAGGATATCCTGGGCGACTACGACATCTGCCGTCTGCGCCAGCGCGTGGGCATGGTGTTCCAGCGCCCTAACCCGTTTCCCATGAGCATCTATGACAACGTCGCGTATGGCCCGCGCGGCATGGGCGTGCGCGACCGCGCCGTGCTGGACGAGCTGGTCGAGGACTCCCTTCGTCGCGCTGCGCTATGGGATGAGGTCAAGGACAAGCTCAAGGAGTCGGGGTTGGGCCTTTCGGGCGGGCAGCAGCAGCGTCTGTGCATCGCCCGCGCGCTTGCCGTACAACCCGATATTCTGCTGATGGACGAGCCCACGAGCGCTCTCGATCCCGTGTCGACGCTGGTGGTTGAGCAGCTGGCATGCGAGCTCAAAGAGACCTGTACGCTCGTGGTCGTTACGCACAACATGCAGCAGGCGGCGCGCATCTCCGACTCGGTCGCGTTTTTCTTGCTGGGTGAGTTGGTGGAGCACGCACCCACCGCTCAGCTCTTCAAAAATCCCACCGACCCGCGCACGGCGGATTATTTGACGGGACGTTTTGGCTGATACCATCTAGTAAAGGTACCTTTAGAGTTAAGATGCGGTCATGCCGGCCGCAAAGGGGTTCAACATGATCTATTACGTCGAGGACGATGACAATATCAGGGATTTGACGGTCTATGCGCTGCGCAAGCAGGGGATCGAGGCCGAGGGCTTTTCGTGCGATGGCGAGTTTAAGGCCGCCGTGGCTCGACGGGTGCCCGATGCTGTCCTGCTCGACATCATGCTGCCCGATACCGACGGCTTGGCAATTATGCGTCGCCTGCGCGCCGACCGCCTGACGGCGACGGTGCCCATCATGATGCTCACTGCCAAGGATACCGAGCTCGATAAGGTGATGGCGCTCGATGGCGGTGCCGACGATTATCTGACCAAGCCGTTTTCGCTCATGGAGCTTGCCAGCCGTTGCCGTGCGCTGCTGCGCCGCGGCGGTATGGTCAAACAGGCGAGCGATGTGCTCAGCGTGGGCGATATCGTGCTTTCGCCCAGCCATCGCGAGGTGACCGTTGCCGGCGAGTCACTCAAACTCACCTTGCGCGAGTTCGATTTGCTCGAATATCTTATGCGCAAGCCCGGCGTGGTCTTTACCCGTGAGTCGCTGCTGCAGAGCGTGTGGGGCTGGGACTTCGACGGCGGCTCGCGTACTGTCGACGCTCACGTGCAGACGCTTCGCCAAAAGCTCGGCGAGCGTGCCGGCGCTATCGAGACAGTGCGCGGCGTGGGTTATCGCCTGGCCGAGCCTTCCGCTGGTAGCGATACCGAAGATGCCGGCATTGCGGACGCCGCATCGGAGGAGTAATCCGTGGTCTTTGCCCCTCAGGGAAAACACGCGCTCTCGCATCGCGTGTTTGCGACGATATTTGTCTGCGCTATGTCCGTCATTTTGGCGTTTACGGTGTTGAGCGCGTTCTTTGTGCAAAACACCTTGGCAGATGCCACGAGTGCCAATCTTTCGCAAGAAACCGAGCTTATTGCCGCCGCCTTAAACGAGCAAAAAGAACCCATCGCATTCTTGCGAAGCCTCGATCGCGAGGACCTTCGTATCACGCTGATCAACAGGGATGGATCGGTCGCCTATGACAACGAGGCGTCTCCTTCCGCGTTGCCCAACCATGGCGATCGCCCCGAGGTCATTGAGGCCCTTGAGAGCGGTTCGGGCTCCGCGGAGCGCTCGAGCACCACGCTCGATGAGATTATGCTATATCGCGCCGTCGCCCTTGATAACGGTCAGGTTGTTCGTTTGGCACAGGCCCAGCCTGGCGTCGCGGCGATTTTGCTTTCGCTGGTGGCGCCGATGCTGCTTATTGCGGCGGCGGGCGCGGTGCTCTCGTTTTTCCTTGCGCGCCGCGAATCCCGTGCCATTATTGCGCCGCTGCAAGAGGTCAATCTGGACCACCCGCGCCGCAGCTATGAACATGCCTACGCCGAGATGGTTCCCATGCTCGAGCGCATTGAGTCGCAGCGCCAGGAGCTTAAACGCCAGATGGCGGTGTTGGCCGATAACGACCGCATGCGTCGCGAGTTCACGGCCAATATCACTCATGAGCTCAAGACCCCGCTCACCGCGATTTCGGGCTATGCCGAGCTTATTGCAAACGGCATGGTTGAGGGCGAGGACGACCTGCGCAACTTTGGCGGCCGCATCTATCGCGAGGCGGGCCGCCTGGCAGCACTCGTCAACGACATCCTCACGCTTTCCAACTTGGATGAGGCGGAGCGTGCGAGCGATGGTGAGGCGGTGCCCATTGGGTCCACAGAGCCCATCGAGCTCTCTCGCGCCATGTTGACGGTGGAACAGCGTCTTGAGCAGGTTGCCCGTCAGTCGGATGTGACCATTGGGCACGAAACGAAGCCCGTGGTGATCGAAGGCGTGTCACGCCTGATCGACGAGCTGATCTATAACCTGGCAAGCAACGCCATTCGCTACAACCGACCTGGCGGTACGGTCACGCTGCGCTGCGGAACCAACGATGAGGGCCATCCATACTTGTCTGTTGCCGACACGGGTATCGGTATTGCGCCCGAGGAGCAGGGCAAAGTGTTCGAGCGTTTTTACCGCGTGGACAAGAGTCGTTCTAAGGCGCGTGGCGGAACCGGCCTGGGCTTGGCGATCGTCAAACACGCCGCTCTGTACCACCACGCCGCGATTGACCTGTCGAGTGAGCCGGGCGTGGGAACCACCATTTCGGTAACGTTTCCCGTGCAACAAGAGGGACCGTTCGCGTAGCGGTATGGCAAAAATCGAGGATTAGACGATGCGCCTCCGCTGCCGCGTTAGTTGTTGCGCAACTTACACGCGGACGCTGTATCTTATGTATAGAGTTCGGACATGGCAGAAAGATGCGATATTATACGAGCAGTTTTGTCGATACGAACTAGGGAAATGAAAGGCAAGCTGCATGACCCTTCTTGAACTGTTCCAGCTGCTAAAAAAGCACCTCAGGCTGGTCATCGCCCTTCCGGTGGTCTGCGCGATCGCCATGGGCGTCGTCTCCTTCGCTATGATGGACAACACCTACACCGCCACGACGAGCATGTACATTCTCGCCAAGACCGATGGTAGCCAGACGAGCTACTACAACGACCTGTCGGCGAGTCAGATGCTTTCCAACGACATCGCCACGCTACTTGATAGCGACAGCGTCAAGAGCGGTGCCGCCAAGGAGCTGGGTCTTTCCAACTTGGATGATTACAAGGTGAGTGTTACGAGCGAGACTACGACTCGTGTCATTTCGCTGTCCGTGACCGGCGACAGCCCCGACGGTGCCGCCGCTGTCGCTAACGCCATTGCCAACTCGGTGTCTACCGTGGCCCAGGACGTTGACGCCGCCCAGGCCGTCAACGTCATCGACAAGGCAAAGGTTCCCACCCAGCCCAGCGGCCCCAACCGCAAGCTCTACATTGCAGTTGCCGCTCTGGCCGGTCTGTTTGTCGCTGTCGCGATTGTTGTGCTGCTCGACATGCTCAACACGCGTGTTCGTTCTGTCGATGACGCCGTCGAGCTGCTCGGCGTGCCCGTTATCGGTCGTTTCCCCGTTGTGAAGGGCGGTAAGTAATTCATGGCCCGTAAAAAGAAAACCAGCGATACTCTCGCCTTTAGCAACGCAGCCAAGACGCTGCTGGCAAACATTCGCTTTGCGAGTGTCGATACGCCGATTAAGTCCATTACCGTGACGTCCTCCATCCCTAACGAGGGCAAGTCCACCATTGCGGTCAACCTGGCTCAGGCCATTGCGACCAGCGGCAAGAGCGTCCTTCTCGTCGAGTGCGACATGCGTCACCGTACGCTTGCCAACCTGCTGGGCCTCCGTCATTCCGGTGGCCTGTACGCTGTCCTTTCCGACCAGATGTCGATTGACGAGGCTGTCGTCGAAACCGGTCAGCCCAACTTCTTCTTCCTCGATGCCGAGCCGCGCATTCCCAACCCGGCTGACATTATCGCCTCGCGCCGCTTTGCCAAGCTGGTTGCCACGCTGGAGGAGAAGTACCAGTACGTCATTTTCGATACGCCGCCCGTGGGCACCTTTGTCGATGCCGCCGAGGTGGCCGCGATTACCGACGGCACCATCTACGTTGTCCGTGAGGACTTCGCCAAGCGCAACGAGATCCTTGCCGCCTTCGACCAGCTCAACAAGGCCGAGGTTAACGTAATTGGCACGGTCATGAACTGCTGTGAGACCTCGAGTCATGACTACTATTACTCTTACTATGGCGAGGACAAGGGCCAGGACAACGCTGTTGCCGGAGTTAACCCTGCTGTTGGCGGTGCCGCTGCAACGGGGACCCCTGCGAAGGCGAAGCGTTTTAAGAAATAGCAACGACGCAGATAAGAGGGCGATATGAGAGACATCCACTGCCATATCCTGCCCGGTGTTGACGACGGCGCGGCGAACCTCGAGCAAAGCTTGGCGATGCTCGAGGCGGCCCGCGCCGTCGGCGTTACGCACATGGTGTGTACGCCACACTGCCGGGACCCGTATTTTGACTTCGAAAAAATGTGGGAGGCCTATCGACTGCTTTGCGCGCATGCGGGCGATATGCATTTGCAGATGGGCTTTGAGGTCAATCATGCCAAGCTCATGGATTTGGGCATCGAATGGGCCGATCGCCTGCATTTTGATGGCTCAAACGAGTTTTTGCTTGAGCTCTCGACGCGTGCTGATTCGTATGACTTTGAGGAATACGAGAACACGATCTACGACTTGCAGTGTTGTGGTTACCAGGTGATTATTGCCCATCCCGAGCGTTATCGCGCTATTCAAAAGGACGTGGGCATTGCCGAGCGTCTGGTCGATATGGGCTGCAAGCTGCAGGCTTCGGCTGATTTTATTGCCGGCGGGCGCTTTGGTCGCGAGAAAAAGCCGGCGCAGCGCCTGTTTGACGAGGGCTTGTACAGCTTTATCGCAAGTGACGCCCACAATGTTCGCCACTACGATTGCCTAGCAAAGGCGCGGGCCAAGTTTAGCGTGCGAGGCGCTCATTTTCGCTAAAATCTGTCCCTAACGTTTGTCTTGAACGGAGGGGCGACCATGGATATTCAAATTAAGACGGGATGCTTTGAGGATGCGGCGCTGGTGCGCCGCGCCGTCTTTATGGACGAACAGGGTTACGAAATCGAGTTCGACCAGATCGATGAGGTCTCGAGCTGCATTCATGTGACGCTGTATGTTGATGGTCAACTCGCAGGCTGCTCGCGCGTGTTTCCCGAGGAGTTGGAGCGCACGGCAGATGCGGAAGCTCCAGTGCCGCCGGCATGCGACATGGACGAAGGCGTTACGGCGGGGGAGACCTATATTATGGGGCGCGTCGCCGTGCTGCCGTCTATGCGTCGTCGCGGACTGGCGAGTGCGATCGTCGAGGCCAGCGAAGCGTGTGCACGAGATGCCGGCGCTAAGCTTATTAAGTTGCATGCGCAGGAATACGTGCTGCCGCTCTATGTAAAGGCGGGCTACACGCAAATTGCCCCGGTAGACTACGAAGACGAGGGCCAGCCCCATGCCTGGATGGCCAAGCGCGTAGATGGCAGATAGGGACGTTCCTTTTCTGTCGGCAGTCGGGGACACTCCTTGGCAATTGGCGCATCGGAGCGCACGGCATACAGTTTTTCGATTCCGTATGTATATATGCGCGCTAATGGGTTATAAAATCTAAGTCTGAACATAGCAGGTCTGCGATACGGCTCGGGCGACCGGGCCGTTTTTGCGGACGGGGGTAGCGCGAAAGGACTGCACATGCGTCAATTTAAGACCGAGAGCAAAAAACTGCTCGACCTCATGATCAACTCCATCTACACCAATAAGGAAATCTTCCTGCGCGAGCTTATCTCTAACGCGAGCGACGCCGTCGACAAGCTCAACTTTAAGAGCCTGCAGGACCCGAGCGTCAAACTCGACCAGGGCGACCTGGCTATTCGCGTCTCCTTTGATAAAGACGCCCGCACCATTACCATCTCGGATAACGGCATTGGCATGACCGCCGAGGAGCTCGAGCGCAATTTGGGCACCATCGCTCATTCCGGCTCCGAGGAGTTTAAGACCGAGAACGCCGAGCAGCAGGGTTCGGATGTCGATATCATCGGCCAGTTTGGCGTGGGCTTCTACTCGGCCTTTATGGTCGCTAGCCATGTAAAGGTCGTGAGCCGCGCTTATGGCGAGGACGTCGCCCATGTGTGGGAATCCGACGGTCTTGAGGGCTACACCATCGAGGACGGCGAGCGCGCCGAGCACGGTACCGATGTCATCCTGACGCTGCGTGAGAACGAGAAGCTCGACGCCGACGGCGAGGCCGAGACCTATGATCGCTTCCTGACCGAGTGGGGCCTCAAGAGCCTGATTCAGCAGTACAGCAACTATGTGCGCTACCCGATTCAGATGATGGTGAGCAAGAGCCGCCAGAAACCCAAGCCCGAGGACGCGCCGGATGATTACAAGCCCGAGTACGAGGACTACCAGGAGCTCGAGACCATCAACTCCATGACGCCGATCTGGAAAAAGCGCAGCTCCGATGTTGAGCAGAAGGATTACAACGAGTTCTACAAGTCCACGTTCCATGACTTTGACGATCCCGCGCGCACTATCAGTTTCCATGCCGAGGGTACGCTTGAGTACGATGCGCTGCTGTTTGTGCCGGGTCGCGCCCCGTTCGATCTGTACAGCAAGGACTACGAGAAGGGCCTGGCGCTCTACAGCTCCAACGTGCTGATTATGGAGAAGTGCGACGACCTGCTGCCCGACTACTACAACTTTGTGCGCGGTGTCGTGGACTCTGCCGACGTGACGCTCAATATTTCGCGTGAGACGCTGCAGCAGAACCGTCAGCTCAAGGCCATTGCCAAGCGTGTCGAGAAGAAGATCACCGCTGACCTTGAGGATATGCGTGACAACGACCGCGAGGCCTATGAGAAGTTCTTTGAGAACTTTGGCCGCGGCCTTAAGTATGGCATCTATTCGAGCTATGGCATGAAGGCCGATGAGCTCGCCGACCTGCTGCTGTTCTGGTCTGCCAAGGAGCAGAAGATGATCACCCTTGCCGAGTATGCCAAGGGCATGCCCGAGGGCCAGAAGGCAATCTACTATGCCGCCGGCGATTCGCGCGAGCGTCTGGCCAAGATGCCCGTCGTGAAGGGCGTGCTCGACCGCGGCTACGATGTACTGCTGCTGACGCAGGACGTGGATGAGTTCACCTTCCAGGCCATGCGTGAGTACGTGGCTGCCGATATGCCCAAGGTCTACGAGGATGACGCTGCTCGCGAGGCTGCCGAGAAGGCGGTTGCCGATGGCGCCGAGCCTGAGGTCGAAGATCGTCACCTGGAGCTTAAGAACGTCGCGACTGGCGATCTTGACTTGGCGACCGATGACGAGAAGAAGGAGGCCGAGGACGCCACCAAGGAGAACGAGGGCCTCTTTAACGCCATGAAGGAGGCGCTCGGCGACAAGGTCGAGAAGGTTGCCGTCTCCGCGCGCCTGACCGATGCCCCCGCCTGCATCACCACCGAGGGCCCGCTTTCGCTCGAGATGGAGAAGGTGCTCCAGAAGGGTCCCGAGGGCGCGCCCGACGGTATGCCCAAGAGCCAGCGCGTGCTCGAGCTCAACGCCAAGCACCCGGTCTTTGCCAAGCTCGTCGCTGCTCAGAAGGCGGGCGACGCCGACAAGATCAAGCAGTACTCCGGTCTGCTCTATGACCAGGCCCTGCTGGTCGAGGGCATTCTGCCCGAGGACCCTGTGGCCTTCGCGGCAGCTGTCTGCAACTTGATGTAGTTCGGGGATACGGCACCGTAACTAGATTAGAACGAGAGTGGATAATCTCCCACTTTTGGCTCGAATGCGGGCTTGAAGTGGGAGATTTTCCACTCTCGTTTCCATTTGAATGATCCCTTGGGGACGGAGGAAAACGGACCACCAGGGGGTCGGTCTGATCCGGTGATCCGTTTTCCTCCGTCCCCAAGGGATCAATTATTTGTCGGGGTTGTGGTTTTGCGACCTGCTGAAATTAAAGATACTGTACAACTGTACGCTAACTTATCTTCGTAGTATATTGCTACCCGCAAAACTCAATACCATTGTGCTCTGAGACGCTAAAGCGCCTACGTACAATGGTTGTCGATAGTACGATTCGATTCAACGACAGGATGGATGGTTCAAGCGTGAGTCTCGGCAGCAAACTATCCGATGCAAAGGTCTCCTTTGCGATATTTAAGCGCGACATTAAGCGACTGCTCGTGAACCCCGTTGCCTTGGTGGTTACCCTCGGCGTGTGCGTTATTCCCTCGCTGTATGCCTGGTACAACATCGTGGCCAACTGGGATCCGTATGGAAACACCCAGGGTATCAAGATTGCCATCGCCAACAACGATCAGGGCACCCAAAACGACTTGGTGGGCGAGCTCAACGCGGGCGACCAGGTCGTCGATCAGCTCAAGGAGAACGATCAGCTGGGCTGGACCTTCGTCGATTCGGCGGCCGATGCCAAGGAGGGCGTCGAGAGCGGTGAGTACTATGCGGCCATCGTAATCCCCAAGAACTTCTCGGATAACCTGGTTTCGATGCTCGACGGCAACTACCATCAGCCCAAGCTTACGTACTACGTCAAT
Organism: uncultured Collinsella sp.; assembly: GCA_900541475.1. Classification (GTDB taxonomy): domain Bacteria; phylum Actinomycetota; class Coriobacteriia; order Coriobacteriales; family Coriobacteriaceae; genus Collinsella. The sequence goes on along the minus strand of UQJV01000009.1, from coordinate 8,775 downwards.
GAGAAGAAGAGCGCCATTGCGCCCAAGGTTACCGACACCGGTGCAAGCACCATCGAGGAGCAGATCAACTCGGAATTTGTCTCCACAGTGGGCGAGACCGTTGCCAGCATCGCCAAGGATGCCGGGGTCGATTTAAAGGACAAGGCAACCCAGACTCAGAATTCGTTGGCTGGTTCGGTATCAGAGGCATCCGGTACCTTGGGTGAGGTGCGCGATTCGATTGGCGACATGAATGCCGCCATCGATAAGACGAGCGGTTCCATTGCCTCGGCTGATGCCGCGTTGGCGGGCCTGCAGGGTCAGACGCCCTCTCTAACGCAGGCAATCGCTCAGGGCAATGACCTGCTGGGCGAGGCGCGCGCTACGGCGGGCAACTCTGTCGCCTCGCTCTCCAAGGCACTCTCGGAAGGCAGCCTTGCGCTCACCAAGACGTCAGCCTCCGCGAACGCTGCGATTGGCAAGCTGACGGGCGCGGTCACATCTACGACCACCCGCATCGACAACTCGCTTGAGTCTCTCCAAGCGACGATCGACCACAATAAGGCCGTTATCGGGCACTTGGAAATTCTCGTTAATGACACGTCGACAGGTTCCAAGGAAATTGACGCGCGCATTGTATCGACCATCGATTTGCTCCGCGAGCAGAATGAAAAGCTTCAGAGCATCAAGGACGGTCTGTCTGCGCAGTCGAGCGCCATGGCGAATGACGCCGCGGCTGTCTCGGGCGCCAGCGACGCTATCAATAACGCAATCCAGACCGGTGCGACCAACCTTGGCCAGGCCCAGACGGACCTGGGTCAAAACGCGCTGTCGAAGGCTTCGAGCGCGCTTGATTCATTTGCCGCCGTCTCGGGTGATCTGACGGGAATCGTGTCTGGCCTCACGCCTACTATTGCAACTGCGCGCGGTACGCTTTCGCAACTCAACGCTACGCTCGGTCAGGCCAAGACCACGCTGTCCCAGACCGATGCCTCGCTTGCCAAGGTCCAGGACAAGCTTGCGACCGCCGCCAACGACATCGCGGCGCTACAGACCTCCGAGTCCATGGGCGAGCTGGCCGGCCTGATGGGCGTCGACGTCGATGACGTTGCAGACTTCATGGCATCTCCGGTCGAGCTGACCTCAAAGTCAATTTATCCGGTCAAGAGCTTTGGTTCGGGCATTGCCCCGTTCTATACCAATCTGGCGCTGTGGGTGGGCGGCTACGTGCTTATCGCCATCTACAAGCTCGAGGTCGACCGCGAAGGCATCGGCAGCTTTACCGCGCGTCAGGGGTACTTTGGCCGCTGGTTGCTCCTGGTGATCCTGGGCGCGTTCCAGGCCATCATCGTTACGGTAGGCGATCTGGTGATCGGCGTGCAGTGCGTCAGCCCGCTGCTGTTCGTGCTGGGCGGCATCGCCATCTCGTTCACCTACGTCAATATCATCTATGCGCTGTCCACCACGTTTAAGCATATCGGCAAGGCTATCGGCGTCATTCTCGTCATCGTGCAGATCCCGGGTTCGTCGGGCATGTACCCCATCGAGATGATGCCCGGCTTCTTCCAGTGGCTGCACCCGCTGCTGCCCTTTACCTACGGCATCAATCTGCTGCGCGAGACGGTCGGCGGCATGTATTCGTTCAACTACCTGTTTAACCTGTGCATTCTGGGCGTGTTCTTGATCGTGGCGCTCTTTATCGGCCTGCAGCTGCGTCCGCTGCTGCTCAACCTTAACCTGCTCTTTGATAAACAGCTTTCCACGACCGGTATGATGATTTGCGAGTCCAACGACCTGCCGCGCCAGCGCTACTCGCTGCGCACGGCCATGCGTGTCATGCTCGATTCCGATTCGTACCGTCGCGAACTGCTCGATCATGCGGTCGCCTTTGAACATCGCTACCCGTACTACATCAAGGGCGGTTTTGCCGCCGTGGTGGGCGTTCAGGTCCTGCTCTTTGTCCTGTCGACGGTTCTCGATATCGACAATAACGGCAAGATCATCCTGCTTGTCATTTGGATCATCTCGGTTATTGCCATCTGCGGCTGGCTTATCAATATCGAATATATCCGTGCGAGCCTCAATACCCAGATGCGCATCTCGGCGCTTTCGGATGAGGACCTTCGTCGCGAGATGCGCGAGCACACGGCCGCCATTCCTGCCGCCCGCCACATGTTTGGTCTCAACGCCAGCGAGCGTGGTGCCAAGGGCGGCGATCAGTCCACGGGCCGCTTGCCGCATATCGGCTCGCACCATAAATCTCAGGGCAGCGACAACACAGCCATAAATGATGGAGATACCGCCCCGTTCGGCAAGCACTCCAAAGGAGGTGAGGCATAAATGAAGAACATCCTGCATCTGTTTAGGCGCGATGTCCAAAACGTGTCTCGCTCCGTGATCGGCTTGATTGTCGTGATGGGCCTCATTATCGTGCCGTGCCTGTACGCGTGGTTTAACATCGCCGGCAGCTGGGATCCGTACGGCAACACCGGCAATCTTAAGATTGCCGTGGTCAACACCGATGAGGGTTACGAGAGCGATCTGATCCCCGTCGAGGTTAACGTGGGCGAAAACGTGACCGCCACCCTACGTGGCAACGAGAGCTTCGATTGGGTTGTGCTTAACGATCGCGAAAAGGCTATCGAGGGCGTTAAGTCGGGCGCGTACTATGCTGCCGTCGTTATTCCCAAAACGTTTAGCGCTGACATGATGACGCTTTTCTCGACCGACGTGAAACACGCCGATATCGAGTTTTACGAGAACCAGAAGGCCAACGCCATCGCGCAGATCGTGACCGAGAAGGGTTCGAGCGCCGTTCAGAACCAGGTTAACGAATCTTTTACCGAGACCATTACGAGCATCGGTCTTAAGACGGTGTCCAGCCTGCTCGATTACATGAGCACCGACCAGGTCAGCAACTTTATCGCCAACCTGTCCTCGACGCTCGGCGATTCGATTGAGGACCTGCAAGACGTTCAGGCTAATGCTTCGTCGCTCGCGGGCATTTTGAGCTCTACGTCCGATTCGCTGACGTCGGCGAGCGGTATGCTCCAGCAGACGGGTACGGTCGATGAGTCGACCAAGCAGTTGATGGAGCATGCCAAGAGCGGCATGAGCGATTCCAAAGAAGCGCTGAAGGCCGCCAACGACGCCATCAACGCCGCGATTGACGGAAGCGCGGGCTCGTTCGACAACGTGTCCGCCGAGCTTGCGAAGGCATTCGATGCCGCGAATCAGCATGTCGACCTTACGGTGTCTCAGCTCAACGATGCCGCGGCGGCGCTCAATACACGTGCCAAGGATATCGATGAGATGGCCGATCAGCTCCGCAGCCTTGCCGACCAGGTGAGCGATGAGAATTTGAAGGGCGGCCTCAAGTCCGCCGCGACGTCGCTGGACAGAATCGCCGTTGAGTACCGCAACAATGCCAAGGATCTGGCGGCCACCGCGAAGTCTCTCTCCGATAGCATGGCCGAGGTCAACAACTCGCGTGCCGAGGTCGATCAGGCCATCGCCGATGCCAAGGCCGGTATCGCGGGTGCCAAATCCGATTACGATTCCACGTTCTCGGTTAAGGCCAAGGAGCTCAAGAAGACCGTCTCGGGGGTTCTGGATTCACTGAATGGTATTTCGGGCGATCTGGATAGTGCCGTAGACGACCTGACCGACGCATCCGGTTCGCTGGCAAAGGGCCTCTCTAAGGCTGCAAAGCTGGTCAACAAGGCTTCCGATCAGCTGGGCGAGGCGTCGGACAAGATCAGCGCGTTTAAGGACGAGCTCGACGGCGCCTTGATGTCGGATGACCTCGCTACGATCAAGACGATGATCGGCAATGATCCCGAGGGTCTGGCCGTGTCGCTTTCCGGCCCCGTCGCGCTCGACCGCAAGCCGGTCTATCCGATTCGCAATTACGGTTCGGCCATGGCGCCGTTCTACACGATTCTGTCGCTATGGGTCGGCTCGATCGTACTGGCGGCCATGATGAAGGTCTCGGTTGACGATGAGCTCATCAACGAGCTCATCCCCGTGCGCCTGCACGAGATCTACCTGGGTCGTTACCTGTTCTTTGGCGGTTTGGCCCTGCTACAGGCGACGCTCGTGTGCGCGGGCGACATCCTGTTCTTTGGCATTCAGTGCGACAACCCGCTGCAGTTTGTGTTGGCGGGCTGGGTCGCGAGTCTCGTGTTCTCCAATATCGTCTACACGCTTACGGTGTCGTTTGGCGATATCGGCAAGGCGCTCGCTGTCGTGCTGTTGGTCATGCAGGTCGGTGGTTCGGGCGGCACATTCCCCATCGAGATGACCGGCCCTGTGTTCCAGGCGATCTATCCGTTCTTGCCGTTCACTCACGGTATCAACGCCATGCATGCCGCCATGGCTGGCGCCTACCATATGGAGTACTGGGTTGAGCTGGGTATTCTGGCGAGCTATCTGGTTCCGTCGCTAGCCCTGGGCGTCGTCTTCCGCCGTCCGGTCATCAAAGCCAACGACTGGATTATCGAAAAGCTGGAGTCGACAAAGCTAATTTGATGCGGCAGCGTTAACGCTGATGCAGCGTCGGCCGGTCCGCCGTTCGGTAGAACGGCGGAACAAAACGCTTTAGCGGGCTGGATTGCGTGGGTTGCTTGGTTGTTGCTACAGTAGCGGGGCGTGCCGGGGGTCCGGTGCGCCCCGTTTTTATTTGACCATGAGGCGGCACGCAGCCATACGCGTGCGGACACCACGCCCAGATTGAGTGTGAGGATGTTCCATGGCCCAATACGCTGCCAACGAAATCGAAAACTTGCCCGATAGCCCTGTAGCCCGCGAAGACCTGGGTGCCGGTGGTGCCTCTCGCGGCGCCGGCGCACGCTCGCCGCTGTTCTGGAAGGTCCTGCTACTTTCGGTGGCGGTCGTTTGGGGTTACTCCTTTACCACTATGAAGGGCGCGCTCGACACCATTCCGGCGTTCGAGCTGGTCTACGTTCGCTTTCTCCCGGCATCACTGGTAATGTTTGCCATTTTCCATAAGCGCATCGTCGCTCATTTCAATGCCCGCAACCTGATCGTCGGGCTTGGCATGGGCGCGCTCATGTGGGGTGCCTACGGTTTGCAGACGGTCGGCCTGGCGCAGACCACGGCAGGCAAGAATGCTTTTTTGACGGGCACGTATTGCATCCTTGTGCCGTTCGCGAGCTATTTTCTGAGCGGCGAAAAGCTCACCCGCTACAACCTGGGTGCAGCACTGCTGTGCTTGGCGGGCATTGGCCTGGTGGCGCTCGATAGCGTCGAGTTCAACATCGGTGACGTCATTACGCTGGCGGGTGCGGTCTTTTTCGCCATCCAGATGGCGGTGACCGCCAAGTACGGTCGCAAAATGGACATCAACGTCATCACGTTTTGGATGTTTATGGGCAACGGCGTGCTGAGCCTGGTCTCGTCGCTGCTATTCGAGACCCAAGCGCCTCTGTCCGTGTGGACGCCGAGCTTTATCGGTGCGATGGCGTTTCTCTCGGTGGGCTGTACGTGCGTGGCCCTGCTCATCCAAAACGTCGGCCTGGCGCATGTCCCGGCCTCGACGGGCTCGCTGCTCCTTTCCATGGAGTCGCCTTCGGGTGCGCTGTTCTCGGTGCTGCTGATGGGGGAGGCGCTCACCTCGCGCCTGCTCGCCGGCTTCGCCCTCATCTTCCTATCGATTATTTTGAGCGAGACGCATTTCGACTTTTTGCGCAAAAAGCCGCGAACGCGATTGTAAACAACTTGTTGCGCCGCCCTTCTGGGGTGGCGTTTTTTTATGCCTCGCCTTTAAAGTTATGCATTGCACTTTAGAACATGAAAGTGCCTACTGCTAAAACTTCACTGGAGGGCATCTATGGCACCAGCTCTGTCCGATTTTCAACCGCAATCAGCGCCCAAGGCCACCGCGGCGGCGCAGGCCGCTATCGGTGACGGTCTTGTTGCAGAGGCTCAGGCTTTTTCAGGCGAGCTCGCTGCGTGGCGACACGATTTGCACCAGATGCCCGAGCTGGGTAATAGCCTCCCGCAGACCTCTGCGTATATCCAGGCGCGCCTGACCGAGATGGACATCCCGTTTGCCACGCTCGTCGATGGTTCCTGTGTTGTGGGCCTTGTCGGTGCCGGTGCCGCCGCGGCCCAGGGCAATGGAGCCTGCACGGACGAACAGGCCGGTACGGTCATTATGCTGCGTGGCGACATGGATGCCCTGCCCGTTGCCGAAGAGTCGGGCGAGCCTTTCGCCTCTACGAACGGCTGTATGCATGCTTGCGGTCACGATATGCACGCGACGGCGCTGCTTGGTGCGGCGCGCCTGCTCAAGGCCCGCGAGGCCGAGCTTGTCGACGCCAACGCTACTGTCAAACTGCTGTTCCAGCCGGGCGAGGAGACCTTTGAGGGTGCCCGCGCCGCCATCGCCGACGGTCTGCTGCAGAACCCGCGTCCTCAGGCGGCTTTTGCCATGCATGTTAACAGCCAATCGCCGCTTGGCCTGGTGCTCTATGGGAGCCCGGCGCTCTCAGGCGTGTACGGTTTCCGCATCACGCTGCAGGGCAAGGGCGGCCATGGCTCGAGCCCCGAGATCTGCATCGACCCCATCACGGCCGGCGTCCATGTGCACCTGGCGCTTCAGGAGCTTATCGCTCGCGAAGTGCCGGCGGCCAAGGAGGTCGCACTGACCGTGGGTAAGTTTGCCGGTGGTCAAGCGGCCAACGTCATCCCAGATACCTGCGTGCTCGAAGGCACGCTGCGCGGCTTCGACGTTGAGCTCATGGAGCACCTCAAGGAGCGTATCGCCGAGGTCGTCAACGGCGTGGCCGCAACGTATCGCACGCCGGCCACCATCGAGACGCTCTCGGATGTTCCCCCGCTCGTGCTCGATGACGACATGACCCAGGCTTCGCTTGGCTATGTGGGTGCGACGCTGCTCAAGGCCGCCTTCTTGCCGCTGTTCCATGCCATGGCGAGCGAGGACTTTGCGCTTATCTCGAGCGAGATGCCGAGTGCGTACTTTACGATCGGCGCAGCTGTGTCCGATACGGACGAGCACTTTGCCCAACACCATCCCAAGGCACGCTTTAGCGATGCCGAGCTGCCGCTCGGCGCCGCGGCTTACACGGCGGTCGCTTTGGGCTATATCGCCGACCACCGGTAGCACCCAACCTTGCCTTTCAAGCCTGCGGGCATGGCCATAAGGCCTATGCCCTTGTCTTTCAAGTCAATCTTGGGCACTACCGGCGCCCGGCGCAGGCTATTCGTTTGTTTAAAAGGAGCAGTATGTCCCGGCAGCATAAATTCTTCCCCGGTTGGCTCGTCGTGGCCTCCGGCTTTGTCATCATGGCCACGTGCTACACGATTTTCGTTAACTGCATGAGCCTGTTCCAGCCGCTCATCGTCAGCGACTTGGGCATTTCTCTTGCGCAGTACAACATCTCCAACGCCATCTCCACCGTGGTGAGCGTTATCGGCTCACTTGTGATCGGTCATGCGGCCGATAAAGTGAGCGGTCGCGTTTTGGGTTCCCTCACTGTTGTCGCCACCTCTGCCGTTCTCGCCGGCATGAGCTTTGTCGGTGAGCTGTGGCAGGTCTACGTGCTCTTTGCCGTCTCGGGCTGCTTTGCCGTTGCCTCGACCCGCCTGCTCATTAGTCTCGTCACTGCTAACTGGTTTACGGCCAAGCGAGGCCTTGCCATTTCCATCGCACTTTCGGGCTCGGGCTTTGGCGGCGCTATTCTGTCTCCCATCGTGAGCTCGCTTATCGTGAGCGTTGGCTGGCGTTCCGCCTTCCTGGTGCTCTCGGCTATCTGCATGGTGGCGGCGCTGCCCATCACGGCCTATTCCTTCCGCACCAAGCCTTCCGAGATCGGCCTTAAGCCGCTCGGCGAGAACCCGGGCGATCCGTCCGTCTCGACGGCCGGCGACAAGGACGAGCACACGGCGCCCGAGGTTAACGTTGGCTGGTCTCGCATCAAGAAGAGCCCGGCGTTTTGGCTGCTTGTCGTCGCCTTCCTCTTTATGGGGCTCGTTAACGGCGCTGTCTTGCCCAACCAGGTCACCAACATGACGAGCGTTACCGTCAACGGCGCCAAGATCGTCACGGGCGGCCACGACCCCATGTGGGCAGGTACCGTGCTTTCGGCCTACATGGTTACCGTCGTTATCGCTAAGATCTCCCTTGGCGCCATCTATGATCGATTTGGCCTGCGTTTTGGCAATGTGTTGGGGTCCGTTGCGTGCATCGTCGCCTGCGTCGCCTTGTGCTTCCCCGCAACCGACCTCGGCCCCATCGTGGCTGCCGTGAGCTTTGGTATCGGAACGTGCATGGGCACCATTACGCCCACGATCGCTGCGTCTAAGCTGTTTGGCATGGCCGACCTGGGTAAGGTCACGGGCACTATTACCTCGCTCGAGATGGTCGGCGGTACCATGGGCGCCATCGTCTCGGGTGTGCTGTTCGACGCTACGGGCTCCTTTGCGAGCACCTGGATCGTGTGCCTGATGTGCTCCGTGGTTATGCTTGTGTTCCTGTTGGCGTCCGAGCCCATCGCTGCCAAGCTGCGCGCGAGCGTGGCGGGGGAGTAGACGTCCGTCGCTCTTTTCTGTTCGCCCCGTTCTGTCCGTGGTTGCCCTGGAAGCCGAATGGATGCTCGTACCATCATTCGGTTTTCAAGGCGGCCACGGGCCTACGAATGATCCGTTTTCCTCCGTCCCTAACAGATCATGTGACCCGAAGGGGTCGGAGGAAAGCGGATCGGCTGTCGCGGCGGCGCGTCTGGCCGAACGAGTCCCCATACCCTCGTTCGG
>UQJV01000008.1 GCA_900541475.1 uncultured Collinsella sp. | reverse complement strand
TGAGGCGGGCCGTTTTCGTTTGAGTAATCATGCAGCGACGTGATGGGGCAAATTAATCCACACGCTTGTCGCCCATAAAGAAGACGGCCACCGTGCCAGGGCCGGTATGCGAGCCAATCAGAGCGCCGATGCTATTGATCTCAATCTTGCCTTTGAGCTGCGGAACTTGTTCCTCTATCAGCGCCGCAACGGCCTCGGCGTCCTCGCGGCACGCCGAGTGCGACATGATGCACTTGCCCGAATAGTTCGCGCCGTCCTGCACATGCGCCATCACGGTCTTGGCCATCTCGGAGATCGCGCGCTTCTTGGTGCGAATCTTCTCACGCGGCGCCAGCTCACCTTCGCAATCGACCGTCATGAGTGGGCAAATCTTGAGCGCCGTGCCGATGATCGCGCTCGCGGCCGAAATGCGACCGCCGCGCAGGTAGCTCGACAGATCGGTCGAGAAAAACCAGTGGTGAAGGTTGAGTTTATGCTTCTCAATCCATGCGGCCGTCTCGTCGAGCGAAGCGCCGCTATCGCGAACGTCGGCGGCACACTCCACCAGCAGGCCAAATCCCGAAGACGCAGCCAGCGAATCGATGACGCGCACCTTGCCGCCCTGGGGATAGCGATCCGCGAGCATCTGCGCCGCAACGCAGGCCGATCCATACGTACCCGAAATACCCGACGACAACGTCAGGTGCAGCACGTCTTTACCCTCGGCAACAAACGGCTCCCAAAACTCCTCGTACTCACCCACGCTCACCTGAGACGTCTTGGGCATGGCGCCCGCGGCAATCTGGGCAAAAAACTCATCTGGCGCAATCGACTGATACAGATCGTCCGTATAGACAACATCGTCGATCTCGTAATGAAAACACACGACAGGGATATTGCGCGATGCAAAGAACTCACGGGTTCGATCGGCGGCGGATTCACAGGTCAGGACAAAATCACTCATATGAGGCTCCTTACTCATTGCTGCGCAAATTATCGCACAGCAGGCGTTAATACGGTACAAATGTCCACTATTTACCAAATTGAACCAAAGGTAGTGAACATCTTTACCGTCATCATCTCTATCCATCCCGGAGGTATGCGCCTGCAAAAACGACCCGGCGTCTCCATTCAACCGCCATATCTACCTCAACTAAATCGATTTACCAAACCGTTCGGCCAACAATTTAACCTTCCGTCTCCAATCGAAACAAAAGCGGCGCATACTGATAAACGTTTGACGCTGTTTTATCAGTTTTACCAACCACATCGGAAGGTGCTTCATGGTCGCATTCGATCGCAATCCGCAAGACTTCAAGTATCTGCGCCTGCTGTCGAGACAATTCCCCACCGAGCAATCCGCGTTTACCGAGATCATCAATCTCTCGGCCATCCTCAACCTGCCCAAGGGGACCGAGCATTTTATGAGCGATGTGCATGGCGAGTACGAAGCCTTTATGCACATCCTCAACAACTGCTCGGGCGTTGTGCGCGAGCATGTCGACGAGATCTTTGGCAACACGCTCTCCTTTAACGAGAAGGGCGAGCTGTGCACGCTCATCTACTATCCGCGCGAGAAGATCGATCTTGCCCGCAGCCAGCACGAGGACTCCCCCACCTGGTACAAAACAATGCTCGACCAGCTCATCATGGTTGCCCGCTCGCTTTCGAGCCGCTATACCCGCTCCAAGGTGCGTAAGGCCATCCCGCGCGATTACGCCTACATCATCGACGAGTTGCTGCACACGCATCCGGATGAGAACAACTACCGCGTGCGTTATCACGAGCGCATTATCGAATCCATCTTGGAGACCGCCAGCGCCGACGACTTTATCGAGTCGCTCGCCTCGCTCATCAAGCGCCTCGCCGTCGACCACCTGCACTTGGTGGGTGACATCTTCGACCGCGGTGGCGGCGCGGCCAAGATTATGGACCGCCTGCTCACCTATCATTCGCTCGACATTCAGTGGGGCAACCACGACCTGCTGTGGATGGGCGCCGCTGCCGGCGAGCCCGCCTGCATCGCCACGGTGCTGCGCAACAACCTGCGCTACGACAACTACGAGATTCTCGAGAACGACTACGGCATCTCGCTGCGCGAGCTTGTCGCCTTCGCCGACGCCACCTATACCGCCGGCGAGTCCATCAGCCCGCTGATCAAAGCCATCAACGTCCTGCTCTTTAAGCTCGAGGGCCAGATTATCCAGCGTCACCCCGAGTTCGATATGGCCGACCGCCTGCTGCTCGACAAGATCGACCACGACACCGGCACGGTCACGCTTGCCGACGGCAGCGTATGGCCGCTCACGACCAACGACTTCCCCACCGTCGATCCTGCGGACCCCTACACGCTCACGCCCGAGGAGCAGCACATCATCGACAAGCTCATATCCGAGTTTGTTACCGCCGATCACCTGCATCGCCACATCGATTTCCTCTATACCCACGGCTCCCTGTATAAGGTCGCCAACGGCAATCTGCTGTTCCACGGCTGCGTACCGCTCAACGAAGACGGCACCTTTAGCAGCATGAACTGCCTGGGCACCTGGCACGCCGGCCGCGATTATTTTGATTTTTGCGACCATATCGCCCGCCGCGCCTGGCGCGTCGGCGACCGCGATGCCCTCGACTGGATGTGGTACCTGTGGATCGGCTTTAACTCGCCCGCCAGCGGACGCGTGGTGCGCACGTTCGAGCGCGCCTACATCGCCGACAAGAGCACGTGGGTCGAGCCGATGGACCCGTACTATACGCTCACCACGTCCTCGTCCGTTTGCGACGACATCATGCGCGAGTTTGGCGTCGCCCCCATGGCCTGCTCGCCGACGGGCCACATCATCAACGGCCATACCCCGGTCAAAACCACCAAGGGCGAGCAGCCCATCCGCGCCAACGGCAAGTTGCTGGTCATCGACGGCGGTTTCTGTCGCGCCTACCATCCCAAAACGGGCATCGCCGGCTACACGCTCATCTCGAGCTCGCGCGGATGCCGCCTCAAGTCGCACCAGGCCTTTACCACCGTTGCCGAGGCGCTCACCCGCAACATCGACATCGAAAGCGAGACCAACCGCTTTGACGAGGCCGACCGGCGCCGCATGGTGAGCGACACCGATACCGGTGCCAAGATTCGCAGCCAGATCCAGGACCTGCGCCAGCTGCTCGATGCATATAGAAACGGTGCTATCGAGGAGCGTGCCTAGCCCCGCCCACGGGGATTGGCTAAACTTTCTGGGTTTGTCATCCCCACGGCGCCCCGGCGCCACCCTAAGGCAGGTACCATGCAAAAGCTCCTTGCACAGATCATGAAATTCGGCGTCGTCGGCGTCATTGCCACTGTCATCGACTTTGGCATCATGAATCTGCTCCACTACGGTCTGGGTCTCAACATCCTAATCGCCAACACCAGCGGCTTTATCGTCTCGCTCATCTTTAACTACGTCGCGAGCATGAAGTACGTGTTTGCGCACAAGGAGGGCATGAGCCGCCGCCGCGAGTTCATCATCTTTGTCGTGCTATCCGTTATTGGCCTGGCGCTCAACGATGGCATCGTGCTGGCCCTCAACGCCGGCCTGGGCCTCGAGGCCAATATCGCAAAGATTTGCGCTACCGCGCTGGTCATGGTCTACAACTTTGTGACCCGCAAGATCTTCCTGGAGGGTGACGAGACCAAGTAGCTCGACATCCCGATAGCCTTACGGCGCCCATGGTCGACGCGCGCTCAGCGCAGCATCGTCCGTGGGCGCCGCTCGTTTACGGGCAAATTTTCAACGTTTGCGGATTAGCTCTTGAATATTTGGCGAGTTCGTATAGTTCTTGCCGAAGACCTTACGTTTCCCATGCAAAAGCTCTAAAGTATCCTCTGCTCGATTCATCAACGCATTGGATGTGATTGCGTGCGCAAGGCACTGGCACAACCTCATACTAAGCAGTTCCTCAAGTTTGCTGTCGTGGGTCTTATCTCCTTTGGCATCGATTGGGGCATGCTCATTGCGCTCGTCGAGCTGTTCCACCTCGACTTTTTGATGAGCACCACGGTCTCGTTTATCACGTCCGTTGTGGTCAACTACTGGCTCAGCATGAAGTACGTGTTCGACCACCGTGAGGGCATGAGCCGCAAGCGCGAGTTCACGATCTTCACCATCCTGTCGGTGATTGGTCTGGGCCTCAACGACCTGTACATGTTTGTGGGCGTCACGTTTTTGAGCATCGGCTACCAGGCCATGAAGGCCATCGCCACGTTCCTGGTCACCTGGTACAACTACTTCAGCCGCCGCTTCTTCCTCGAAGGCGCGCAGTCATAGTCGATTCGACATTTGCTTGAATATATAACCGGTTGGAATTCACGTTCCAGCCGGTTTTTTTTGTTTGACGAGGCTGTCGAGGAAGACGTACGGGACGGGCCACGGTGCCGAAATGGGACGCGCCTTCCCCATGGGCGCCGTTCCGGAAAGCGCGTCCCAGATTGAGGCCTCAAAGCGGGACACAGTTTCCGCAACGCCACTCAAGCGGAAAGTGCATCCCGGAATCCGACCTCGGAACGGGACACGGTTTCCCAATGGCCATCGAAGCGGAAACTGCATCCCGGAATCCGCCTCCAGAGTGGGACGCGCTTTCCGGTTGAGCCTCGATTGGGAAACTCCGTCCCATTCGCATCAAAAAACGGGCGGCCTGGATGTTTGTCCGAACTGCCCGTTCCGTGCGTTATGTTGAGATCCCTAGCCTGTTACGTAATACCAGACGACGTTGTCGCCGTTGGAGAGAACGTAGTTGCTGCAGGCCGTCATGGGCGTCGAGCCGTTGACAGAGTACATCCAACCGCTCGTGCCGCCATACTGCTTCTCGGCCAAACCGCCGATCGCGGCGACATACGTGCCGTACGATGAGCCGTGTGCGTTGACGGAAAGCCCGAGCGCGCATAGGGCGTCGTAGACGGTGGCACCTTCGTTAAAGGTATAGGTGCCGCCGGCGGACACAGGATTGCCCACGGCGCTCGATGTGACCGCAACCGTCACCGTGACGTAACTGGGCTCCTGCGTGCCGCCCTGGCCGCCCGAGGAGGCGGTTCCGCCGTTAGAAGCAGAGGCGCCGCCAGACGATTGGCCGCCGCCCGAAGAGGTACCACCAGACGTGTTAGAAGTATCGGCAGTTTCGGTATTCTGAGCAGCCGATACATCGCCAGACTTCTTGCCACGCTGGTCTTCAGACTTTTTGCCATCCGAGTTTTTATCCGAGCTCTTGTTCGAAGACTCGGAATCGCCCTTGGCGTCACCCGAGTCCTTGGACTTATCTTTCGCATCGCCCGAAGCCTTGGAGTTCTTAGGGTCAGCTTTGCCAGAAGCAGCAGCCGAGCCAGCTCCCCTGGCGTCGTTGGCAACGACGCTCTCCCCCGTCACGGCCTGAACGATCCAGTCGATGGACCAGGCACCGCTTGTGGAGGGATGGACAAACCCCAGCGAGACGACAATCAGGGCAACGCAAGCAGCCGTAAAAACGCCGACAAGTGCCTTGCGCCGCGGGGCGGACGCCGCCGAAGCGGCGCCCTTTTGCTTTGCATCGTCGAGCTGGATAAACGAGGAGTCGGGCTGCTGCCCGTTGGTCTCCTTGGGCTTATCGGGCATTACCGTCACCCTTGCCGCGCTTGGTCAGCATGAAGACGGCGATGAGCGCGAGGCCGATCACGCCGGCCGCGATGCCGACAATAGCGAGCGGGTTGAGGCCAGACTCCTGCGCGGAAGCCTCAGTGGACTTCTTGGCAGTGGTCGTGGAAGCGGATGCCTTGTCGGACTTGGAGTCGGACTTCTTGTCGGACTTGCCGTCCTTCTTGTCAGACTTCTTCTCGTCCTTCTTGTCGGACTTGTCGGAGTCCTTCTTGTCGGACTTGTTGTCCTTGGTCCCGGTCTTGGTCGACACCGTCGTCTTGGTCACCGGCTTCTGACCCGGGGCGACAGCGCCACCCTTCGAGCCGGAGCCAGTGCCCGCGCCAGCGCCCGTGCCGGTACCAGCACCAGTGCCGGAGCCGCTGCCACCGTTAGAGCCAGAACCGCCATTGCCGTCAGGGTTAACGGCGTTCTTGGTCCACTTGGCATACAGCGTCATATCGGCCGTCACCGGCGTGCCGAAGTCATACGCCTCCGTGCAAGCCTCATCGGTGTACCAGCCACCGAAGGTGTAGCCCTCACGCGTCGGATCGGCAGGCTTAACCAGCTTGCCGTCGGCCGTAGTCTGGAAATCGACCTTGGAACCATCACCAGTCTCGAACGAGACCTTAACGCCACCATTCAGCTTGAACAACGTGCCGGAATCGTTGATGTAGTAGAGGTTGCCCTTGGCGTCGCAGGCAATCGGCGAGTCGCAGTAGTTGTTGTGTCCCGTTGCGCTAAACGCACCGGTCGCCTGCGCGTCACCCAGCTTGTAGCGATAGACACCGCCGCCCGAGGTGTAGTTCACATAGTCGGAAGTCGCACCGTAGTTAACCGTGAAGTAGACATACGTGCCATCTGCCTGGGCGCTCACGAGCGGTGCACCCTTGATGCCGCCGATGGGAAGCGCGGAGCCATCAGCAGACGAAACCAACGTCGTAGCAAAGTCATTATCAAGGTCGACAATCGCCAGCGCAGAGCCACCGGAAACCTCGCCGCCGACAATCAGCTTGTTGCCATACAGCGTAGGCATGCAGGCGCATCCCGTAAGACCCAGGTCGACGACGCGCTCTTCGGAAATGCGCGAAGCGGCATCCGCACCACGCGAACTACCGTCAGAAATCGCCAAAACGTGCAGCTTGCCATCGCGCGAAATCAGATAAGCATGGCTACCGTCGGCGGAGAGCACACAGGAGGAGTTAACGATAGCCCCAACGGAAACGCTTCCAAGCACAGCGCCCGAAGACTTGCCGAGCATCTCAACGGTACCGGCGCTGGTGGGAACCAGAATAAAGCCGTCACCCACGGTAGCACCCGTCCAGTAATAACCCTCATCGGCGTTGACGTGCTGCCAGGAAACGGCACCGGTCAGGATATTGATGCGCGTCAGATGGCCGTTGTTATACACGCCCTTACCATAGTCGACATCAACGGTGCCGACATAGAGATAGTTGCCATCGACCGTCAGCTGAGAATTCGACTGAGCAGTTTTGCTCACAGGGTCGGTAACCCAAACCGTCGTGAGCGTATCGGCCGTCAGAGCCTGGACCGCACCGCCATCGAGCGGGACGATGACCAAGCCGTTCGTATAAATCGGACGCGTCGTGTAGCCAATCGTAGTCTTAAGGTTCGACTCGGCAAGCACCTTGCCCGACTCTGCGTCGATCTTAAGCAAGCGCTTGTTGACGGCGAGATACACGTTGCCGTTTACGACAATCGGCTCGCTCGCGTTGGGATACGTGGCGCCCGAGTAGGCCTTCCAATCGAACGTCCAAGAGCTTGCCAGCGCGCCCGTAGGGGTGGACACGTTCTCGACCACCGCATTGGAATTGCCGTTCCAGTCGGCTTTCCAATCGGTCGGGCGCGAAGCGCTCGGATCCACGACGATTTCGTCAGGATTGGGCACCGTGTCGCCGGCAGCATATGCCCAGACGATCTTGTCGCCCGACTTGAGCGCGTAGTCACCATCGAGCTGAGTCCCGGGGTCCCCGTTTACAAAGAACGACCAGGAGCCCGTCAGCTTTGTGCCATCAAGCGGGGACACGAGGCTATGGACATTCCAATAGCCGCCATCATTGAGCATCACGGAATCAATGCCCAGGGCATCGAAATAGGCAGCAGATGCATCCTTAATCGTCGTGCCCTCAACGAACACCTGCATCGAAGGATCAGTCCAGCGCTGAGCCTTATCGTCCTTCTTGCCGATGATCTCCATCGAAACGGAGACCTGACCAGGCATGGTGCCGTCGGAGCCATAGACCCAAGCGATCTCGTCGCTTGCCTTAAGCGTATAGGCGCCCGCACCAACATCAACAGGCTTGCCATTGACAAAGAACTGCCAATATTTCCAGGTGTTTTCGTCAACCTTCTCGCTCGAGAGGGTCACGTTCTTTTCGAACGGCGAGGTCAGCGACTCGAGATACCAGCCAAACGAGCTCTCCCCCGTTTTGGCGCCAATGCCAGACTTTTTAAAGATCTGCTCGGAAAGGTCAGCAGCGGTTGTTCCCTCGTCCACGAGAGCTGTCGTAGGCTGTGCCCACGTCTGCCGGGCGCCCGAAGCATCCTGGCCGATAACGGTGCAGCTTACCGAAAGCTGATCGGCAGGAGCGGGGTCGTTGTACTTCGAGTAGTACCAGACGACGGAGTCGCCGGCCTTGAGCGTGTAGCCGCCGGCGCCGACCATGGAGGACTTGCCGTTGATGAACAGCTGCCAGTACGCTTCGGTCGTCGGGTCGTAGGCGAGCGTGCGGCCGGAGTCGAAGGGCGACGTGATCGAATTGAGCGCCCAGCCCCAGGAGCCGTTGGGGTCGTAGTCGGCCTTGAGGCCGGTCTGCTTGAAGAGCTGCTCGGAGAGGTCGGCCGCGGTCGAGCCCTTCTTCAGCGTAATGCTCTGAGCGGCGGCCCAGGTCTGCTGAGCACCCTTGGTGTCGGTGCCGACGACCGAACACGTCGCGGAAACCTGCGTGGAAACCGTGCCCGTGGGATCCTCGTACACCAGCTCGAGCGTGTCGCCATCGCTCGGGTAGTAGCCCGTGGCATAAGAGTTGGCAGCCTTGCCATTAATATCAAAACGCCAGTACTTATAGCCGGACGCCGTGTTTTCCATCGCGAGCGTCTGGGACTTATCGGGGTTCGTAACCGAATAGGGAACGCCGCCGTCCGTGCTATAGCTATAGCCGGCGTCGTCAAGCACCTTGGCAAAGATGTCCCAGGCAGACATTTTTTGGGTACTCGACCACTCAAACGAGGCCGTCGGCACCCAGTCCACAAGGTCATAGGACTGACCGACATCGTGCTTGCTTACGCCTACAACCCTGACGTTAACGGAAAGAGACTTTTCGTCGGAAGAATTAACGAGCCAAGCGGTGCTCTTGACATCGTTGTTGCCGGCGTTTGCCACGACATAGGCGTATTTGCCCTCAGCCGAGGCGGGAAGCGTGATCGCGCCGGTCGTTTCGTCGGCGCCAAACAGCTCGTGGGCATTTGTGCCCTCAGCGTCATCGGCGAGATACCAGCGGTAATCGACGAGGGAGCCCTCGGGGAGTGCCGTCTCGTAATCGCCCCAATCGCCCGTTGCCATGTAATTGGCAGTAGGGGTAAGCGTTCCGCCGACCTGTGCAAGGTTGCCGCTCGAAGCGACATTAACCGATGTCAGGGTATACGCCTTGGCATCTTCGCCCTTGACGATGGCATAACGCGTGGAGGCATAGTCGGTGTTGTAGCCACCGTCGACGATGCACTTGAGGTACTTGCCGACGTACTTTTGCGAAATTACGAACGACGGCCTGTGCGCGTTCTCATCCGTCAGCGTCGTGAACGGACCCTGGGCGCTATCGGCAATCTGCCACGTATACGTCAGTTGATCAGATGTAAGCTCGGCACCCTTTGTTCCTGCAGACGTCTTCTCGAATGCAGTAACACCGATCTTTTCGCCACTCTTGTAGACAAACTTGGCGTCATCGCTCTGATCGCCGACGATCTTTTTGAGATACGTCAGGAACAGCTCGTGCGAGCCTGCGGCCTTAACGGCCACAGCAGTAGTCGCCTCTACGGTGTTATCGCCCGCAGTGGCCGACACGCTCACCCAGCGCTTGGCGTAGTCATCGGGAATCGTAAAGCTGCTGTCGGTTTTGCCCTCGACCACATGCCAGTCGGTCTTCGCATCAAACGCAGAGGAAGACGGGTCGACAGAGGACCAACGCCACGTGTAGGTAACGCCCTCGGTAACCGGCTCAGACGAGTAATCGACCGCCTTGTAGGCGCACGCCTCAATCGTAGAGCCAGTGTCCTTGGCGCCCTTGCTCGCATTGGTAAATGCAACTGAATCGAGCGTCGTCGCGCCCTTGGGCAGAATGCGGCCCGCCTTGGTCTCACAGCTATCGGAGCCGGGGATACCCTTCTTGGCCTTAGCGACCACCTTGAGGTAGCGGTTCGCGCACTCCTTGGTAACCGTGAAGGTATCACCAGTTGCAACCTGCTCGAACGTGCCGTCAGCAGAATCGGCCACCCACCAAGAAAAATCGACCTTGTCGGAGCCATAGAGGTCAGTCGGCGTGTCGTAGTTAAGGTAGTAGGCGGCAGCCTTAATCGTGTCACCGACGTTAGCGTTGGGGACGTTCTCATAATCGTCGCCAAATTCGGCGCCGTTATAGGCGAGAACGATATGGCCTAACGCGATCTGGTCACTCGCGGCAACAGGACCCGGCGTATTGTAGCCAACAGACGCGGGCGTCCCGAAAGAGCTGCTCGGACCGTACAGCTCCTGGCCATCGCCGACAACCTTAACGCGAATGTACTTGCCCGCAAGTTGCGAAGCGAGTTCGTCCGTGATCGTCAGCGACTGGGCGGTCTGGCCCGGAATTGCCTGATAGGCGGAATCCTCGGCATCGCGCACGTCAGACGCAAGCCACTGATAGGTCCAGCCGGCCTGTGTCGCAATACGCTTATTGGGAACCGCTTCGCCGTCGTAGGCGTTCGCCCAAAGCGTAGTGCCAGGGTTCAGCATCTCGGCCTTAACAGACGAATACGAGCTCGAATCGTCTGCCGAAGACTGGATGAGGACATAAGACTTTGCATCCAGTGCCGTCTTGGTAGGAACGGGCGCCTTGATGGTGTTCGTCGCTGTCAGCTTTTGGTTGTTGGCGCCCTTAGTCGGGCCGTAGATGACGTTACCGCTGGCATCGGTAATGCGTACGCGCAGGCACTTGCCGTTAAGCTGAGTGCGCAGGGCATCGTCCAAAACGATCGATGCGCCCGTCTGACCCTCGACAGGAACAAACGCGGAATTGTCCGCATCGCTCTTGTTGCTGATGTCGGCAGCAAGCCACTGATAGGTGCAGCCCGAAGCGCTGGCGCGCTTGCTGGACGAAGTCCAAACATTCGCATAGAGCGTAGTATTACTCTGGATAAAAGCGGTGAAGTTAGAGCCAGCCCAACGAGAAGGCGACTGGCTCTTTCCGACGCTGACACCATTATTCGAGGAAAACGTAGCAGCGGCACGAGACGCGGCCTTGGCAACACTGGGCTCGCTGGCCACCGCAGTCGCGTCGCCGGTCTCGGCGGTGGTGTCAGACGCCTCGCTCGCCGGGGTGGCCGAAGCAGGGTCTGACGCAGCGGGGTCGTCCGATGCATCATCGCTCACGTTGTCAGGCGCGGCCGAACCCGTATCCCCAGTTTCGGAGGAGCCACCTGCAGCCGAATCGTTTGCGTCAGCAGCAGCCGCGGTAGTATCTGCAGCACCGTCCGTGGCCTGCGCGCCCTCGCTCGGCGTTGTGGCCTGAGCCACGGCCTCGGCAATGCCCTCGGCGCCATCGGCCCAAAGCTGGGCCGGCGTGGTGCTGAATGCCATCGCGAAGGCCAGGAACGCCACCAAACCGCGCTTGGCTACGCCGCGGGCAAGCGCTCCATGACGACGCCACGAGGCGCGCTGGCACTCGTCCTCAAACATATCCATTTGTCTCCTACTGTCTGCACTTGGAGCATTGCCCAGCGGCTGCCCCACGTCATCGCGCACATTGCGCTCGAGTACCCCCATCGGGGTCCTCCTTCCCTCCAGAGCCCAACGCGTACCGGCAGCATGCGCCGCGGCCGCGTGCAAGATGGGAGGCGATCCGACTTAACCTTGCCGGCCCGGGCGCGTCGTCCGATCTGCGACACGATTCTCCCGAGACATAAGGAATTACGGTTACTGGTACAGCCGGGGATTTGCACCCCGATTCTCCCAAACGCGCAGGAAAACCGCGCATTTGTGCGTCTCCGCACCACCATCTAGGCCATCGATTATTACCGTCATTATGGTATCACGCAAAAGGGCCCCGCACGCAGGCGAAACCCAAGGTAAAAGCTATTGTTTGCGATAGGAAAATGCGGTGCCGACCGCAGCCCCTAGTGCTTGCCGCCGTGGCTGTTGCGCCAGATCTCACGCCCCAGCATCAACGCCAGCACCAGCGCGCTCACGTAGCCAAAAAGGCCGATGACCGGAATACCAAACACAACCGGCTCGATGCGCGCGTAGTAGACCACCGACGAGCCGATAAACAGGCCGGCGATGACGATGGCCATTGACATGCGGTCGACGATGCCGCCAATCTGGCGCAGCGCCTTGTCGCTACTCATGAGCTGCAGGTTCAGCTTGAGCTGACCGCGCGTGAGCATGCGCGACGCCAGGCCCAGATACTCAGCCGCTTCGAGCGAACCCTTTGCCGCTCGGTAGCTACTCGCAGCGAAATCGCGACCCATGTCGCGCATGCGTGCGTAGGTACTCTTCTCGTTTTTAATGTGCGCCTGGATGATTTGGATCATGTTAACGTTGGGCATGTACTCGGTCAGCAGGCCCTCGAGCGTCACCATGCCGCGCGCGAACATCGTCACCACGCTCGGCAGCTCGACATCGTTCTTGCGCGCCAGGTTCACCAGCGAGGTCAAAAACTCGCCGATATCCAGGTCCTTAAGATCAAGACCCGCAAAGTCGGCGACGATAAAGTCCAAGTCGGACAAAAAGGCCGAATGGTCAAGCTCGGCCGAGTCGCCGCGCGTCACGGCAAAGCGCATGAGCGAATCCTTGAGCTTGGGCACGTCGCCCTCGGCCACGGCGAAAATTATATCCTTGACGATACCGCGGTCGTGACTCGACATGCGCCCGACCATGCCCAGGTCGATAAAGTAAACGATGCCATCTTTGAGGATGATGTTTCCCGCATGCGGGTCGGCATGGAAAAAGCCGTCATCGAGCACCTGCGTCGAGTAGTCCTCGACAATCGCCGAGCCGATCTTTTCCAGGTCATAGCCCTCGGCTACCAGGCGCTCGGGATCGGCGATGGAAATACCGTCGATGTAGTCCATGACCACGACGTGCTCGGTGCACAGATCCAGATAGGACTTGGGACACGACACGCCATGCACGCTTTTGTGGAAGTCATAGAAATCGTTGAGGTTTTTGGCCTCGGCCAAAAAGTTGGTCTCCTCGCGAAACGAGGTCCACAGCTCCTCGACCACACCGTGCAGGTCAACAAACTGATCGGTGTTGACGAACTTGGAAACGATGCGCACCACCGAACGGATGATGTCGATGTCCTGCGCCATGACCTGTTGCGCGCCGGGGCGCTGCACCTTAACGGCCACGTCCTCGCCTGTCACCAGGCGGGCGCGGTGCACCTGCGCGAGCGATGCGCTTCCGAGCGGGTTGGGGTCGATCGCGTCGAACATCTGCCCCAGGCGCTGGCCGTATTCCTCTTCCAGACAGCGGAGCACTACCTCATACGGCACCGGCTCTACGTCGGAGCGCAGACGGCGCAGCTCGTCGCAAAACCGCTGCGGCAAGATCTCGGAGCGGTTGGCCAGAATCTGTCCCATTTTAACGAACATGGGGCCGAGCTCTTCGAGCAGACGACGCAGGCGCACCGGCGTGAGGTTATCCCATACGCGGTACTTCTTGATCAGGCGAACGATCTGCCCAATGCGCTCACGACGACCCGCCGGCGTGAGCTGGTATTCCTCGTCCGGCGCCATCGCGTCGGGCTCCTCGGGGACCATATCGACAGCACGCGGTTTCTTGCGAGCGCCCGAGACGGCGGCGTCGACCTCATCGACAACCGCCGTCTCGTCACCCAAGGGATCTAGATTGTTGTTATCGGTGGTGGAATCTGCCATCTGCGCTGCTACTCGGCCTCTTCGGTGCCCTCTGCATCGTCGGGCTCAACAGACTCGACGGGCACCGAGGTCACATTGTCCTCGACCGAATCGACGATGTCGCGCACATGTGCTAGGAAGGCCGTACGCTCAGGGGCGGTCATAACGCGGACGCGGGCCAGGATGAGCTCGTCGAGCACGCGCTGTGCCGCGGTCTCGCCCTGCATGCCCAGGCGCTCGGTGAGGTCGGAGATGGTGCCGCCGGCCTGCTCGAACATGTCGGACACGCTGCGGGCGATATCGGGGGTGCCGGCGTCCTTGCGGACCTGCTCGCCCTTGGTATTGAGGTCGTCGAGGACCTTCTTGCCGCCCTCGACGGCAACGGCGGCGGCGCCGAAGCCCACGTTGATGGCACCGTTAACAAGCTGATCGAATTTCATAACCATGGTTGGCTCCAATCGTGAACAACTGCAATGGCCTTCTTGTACCCAAGATTGGGCGAACGACACAAAGTCGTTTGTCGCCGGAATAGAAATCGAGCGGGGCAAAGCCTTTGACGGCGTTTGCCCCGCTCGTTCGCTGCAATGCGGCTTTTACCTAATGTTATCGTTCATCGCGAAGGAGTTCTTCATGGCGCAGCTCGTGGTGTAGAGCACCTTGCCCAACAGGGCATCGGTCTCCACGCGCACGAGCTCGGCAAAGGCCTCGTTGGCGCGGGCGAGCTCGGCGGGCACCTCGGCCTCGGGCAGGGCGGCTACGACAGCGTCAACGTCGTGAATCTGCTTGTGGCCCATGCCGCCGACCTTCTCCTGGTAATCCTCGACTGCGCGACCGCACTCATGGAAGCGAACATCGGCCAAGGCACCGATCAGCCGATTTGCCCAATAGAAATTCTCGGACGTCACGCGAGCCTGCGTGTCGGCATAGTACTCGGGCATGGTTTCGACGTTGGCGTACAGCGTAACCAGTGCGTTAAACGAATTGGAGCCAAACGCCATCCACTGCACGGCGCGATATGCCGGCTGCGCATAGGGGCGCAGCTGCAGCACGGCAAGCTGGCTGTTGCGGTTGATGCCGATGGGACGATAGGCGCCGCGCGTGGCGGGCGTGCCCTTGCTGCCGTAGCAGTCGTACTCCGTGCCCTGGTAGTGGCTCGAAAGCACGTACTTGATGTCCTCGATGGTCACCTTGCGCTCGGGCACGCGGCTCCAGGGGATGTCGTCGCTCTCGGGCGTGTAGTCGGCGTCGGGACCGTCCCACACATCGCTGGGGTTGAGGCAACGCTGCATGTACCAAGCGCGCGGCGTGTTGTAGACATGGTCGCTGTCACTGTGCGAGCCAAAGGCCTCACGCGGGTTGAAGACCGCGGCGGGACCGTCGCCCTTAACACCCAGCGTCAGGTCCAGATGCCACTCGGCCATCCAGGAGCGCAGGTCGGCAGAGCACATATGATCTGCTTGGGCGCCCTCGGCGTCGTCCAGGTCAAAGCTATCGATACCCAGCTGGTTGGGCATGGTCACATAGGCGTCGTCGGGCACGCGCTTGGCGATCCAGTGGTGGCCGCCGATGGTCTCGAGCCACCAGATCTCGTCAACGTCACTGAAGGCGATGCCGTTGTTCTCGTAGGTGCCGTAGCGCTCGAGCAGGTCGCCCAGGATGCGCACACCGTCGCGGGCGGACTTGGCGTACGGCAGCACCAGGGTCACCATATCCTCCTCGCCCAAACCACCGGGCTGCGCCGGAACATAGCCGTCCTCGCCCTCGTTGCCCTTGGCGGGCACGAAGTCCACGAGCGGATCGGCGCCGCGGACGCGCTCGTTGGTGGTGAGCGTCTCGGTTGCGGACATGCCAACATTAAGCTCGTTGAAGCCGGCCTCGGCCCAAATGCCATGACCTGGGACAACGTCGGGGACGCTTGTGTAACGCATGGGGTTGTCGGGCAGCTCAACGGTCAAGTGGCTCAGGACACTCGTGTAGACACGCGGCTGCTCGTCGGGGTGCACCACGCGCATGCGCTTGGGCTCAAATACCCCGTTGGACGAGTCCTCGTTGCGGGCGACAAGCGTCGACCCGTCGTAGCTCGCGTTCTTACCAACCAAAATCGTTGTGCACGGCATGCGCATCCTCCTTGAGCGAAGAAATCAAACGGCAACAGTGTATCGCTTCGGCGCAAAAAGGGCGAAACCGCAACCCCTCGAGACCCCCTCGGGACCCCTGTGGTCAAAAAATGCCAAATATGAGTACTGTCACCAATTTAGTAGCAGCAATTTTCCTTGTAACGAGTGCAGGAAATCCCCATTTGCGCAAAAGCAAGACAACATTATTCCCCATAGGTTCAATAAAATGAGCTTACTAACGATAATGAATATCGCTAGGAAGCCCAAATGTCATAAAACATATGCGACTATCTTTGCAGCAGTACTCAAATTTGGCATTTTTTGACCACGCGGTATATAGCTAACCCTTCAAATAGCCCAAAACGCCTATTTCGATGCGCGCTCCGCCGCCTCAATCACGTGCTTGGCGAGAATCGCGGTAGTCACAGCCCCCACGCCGCCCGGCACGGGAGCAATTGCGCCAACGATCGGCTCCGCAGCATCAAAATCCACGTCCCCGACCAGCTTGCCAGCGGCCTCGTCCCAATTAATGCCAACATCGATGATCGTCTGGCCCTCGCGAACCGCATCCGCGCCAATCGTGCGCGCGCGCCCAACGGCCGCAACCACAATATCAGCTGCACGGCACTCAGCAGCCAAGTCGCGCGTATGCGTATGGCACGTCGTCACCGTGGCATTGCGAGCCGTAAGCATGGCGGCAACGGGACGACCAATCACCAGCGACCGACCGACGACCGCGACCTTGGCCCCATCCAACTCAACGCCGTAATGGTCCAGCAACGCCAACACGGCTTCAGCCGTGCAGGGAGCAAAGCCCTCGCCTCGCCCCGAAAGCGTGGTAAGCAGCGAGGCCGGCGTCATGGAGTCGACGTCCTTGGCGGGATCGAGTGCCGCGGCAACCGCGTCCTCGTCAAGCCCAGCGGGCAACGGACGAAACATCAGGCAGCCATGAACAGCGGGGTCGGCATTGATGTCCTTAATAGCCGCCAGCAACTCATCCTGCGAAACATCGGAGGGAAGCAAAACGCGGCGAGCCTCAATGCCAACCTTTTCGCAGCGCTTGAGGGCGCCACGCTCGTAGGACAGGTCGTCCTCGCGCTCGCCCACGCGCACGATGGCCAGCGTCGGCACGATGCCCTGTTCGCGCAGGGCGACGCAACGAGCGGCGAGCTCCTCGGTCAAAGCGCGGGCGACGGGAGCGCCCTTCAACAGCTCGGCCATGGTTATCCCCTCTTCCTTGCAGCGTCGGCAGCACGGCGCGCCAGCGCATCGGCGCGCGGCAGCCATGTATCCAGCAGCTCATCGCACGCCGCCTCGAGCTCCTCGGCGCGCGCCCGGTCTTTCATAGATGTGGTGTTGGCAAAGAGCGTCAGGCTTGCGCCCTGCATGGCAGCGCGGCAGAATACGGCGCCGCATGCCACGTCGGACAGCAGCTGGCGCGAGCCCTTGTCTGCCATGTCCTCGAGCAGCGCCAGCGCACGCCCACAAGCGTCCATAATGCGGTACGGAGGCATGGCCGCCACGCGCAACGCGTCCTGAATCGCCACGGCTCGAGCCGGGTCATCACGAGCAATACCGTACGCAGCGGACACTTGGCCGTACGCACGAACATCCTCGGCAACTAGACCTACAAGTTCCTGCGCCAACTCGTCTGCCTGGGCAAATGCACGAGTCAAATCGTCTGCGCGATCGGCAAGTGCGGGATTAGTTGCCCCGTAGCGCGCGACCATCCCGCAAAGCGAGGCGCCCAGCGCGCCCACAAAGGCGCTCGCGCTACCGCCGCCGGGAACCGGCTCGCGGGCGGCCAGCGCCTCGGCAAACCCACGGCAGGTCTTGTCCATCATCTCTTGGCTCATACGTATGCACCTTCAAGTCATATAGATCGGTCGGACGGCAACTGCCGACCAACCGCATCAAACACGTAATGATGCTAAGTCTAGCCCATAAGCACATGAGCGTCAGCACACCTGGCCATCGCGGATTTCTATGACGAACGATAGGCGTCGGCGCCGCAAACATGGGACACATGGCCCACCTTTCGAGACTCCCGGGCAGCACAAGCTGGGGCATATCTATAAGTAAGGAACCCGTTGGGGCACGGCCGCGCAACGGCCACAAGCGATGAACGGAGGCATAAGCCGCACAGCACACAGAGACATCCGCCGCCAGCGTAATCAGTACCCCAACAGCATGCGGCGCCGTGATGTCATCGGCAGACAAGGAGGACGCCACCATGAAGAAAAAGACCCTATCGATCCTTTCCCTTTGCATCGCCCTCTTTGCCGCGTTTGCCCTTGTCGGCTGCGGCGGGATCGCATCGGGCGGAGGCGGCAGCACCTCAAAGAGCGAAGGCAAGGAAAAGGCCCCCGTCGCCGAAAAGACTGACTTTATCTGGTTTAAGGTCGAGATGCCCGAGGGCGTTGACGTAAGCGACTCCGCCGGCAAGAACGCCGACAGGGTCCAGCTCACTTTCCCCGAAGACGAGAACGGCTCGACCGATCGCTTTATCCCCGTTTGGAAAAAGGCGCTGACAGCTGAGGAGTCCCACGCCGACCAGGCAGAAAAGAAAGGCGATACGTTCCAGTGGAAGGATGGCGGGTCCGTCGAGTATAACGGCAGGACGTGGCTCATCGGAACGTACGAGGACAACAGTGGCGTCTCAACACTCCTCTTTACCGACGTTGAGCCGGGAAGCGTCTGCGTTCTCATCGCGAACTTCGATCTGCATAAGAAAGAAGCCGAGGCGCTCCTCAACTCCATCGAGTTCCCCGACGACATGACGGAAGCGGTTTCCGAGGCACGCGAAGTCGAGATTTCGAGCATCGAGATCAAGTAGCCGAATCCCGCACACGCCCGCGTACACGCGCCCCAATAAAACAACGGGCACCTCACCCCGGGGAGAGCCGGTAGCTCCGGCTCTCCCCTCTTTTGCGCCCGGACATATTGCCACTTAACGGCGCAAATCCGGCACCCAGAATGGGACACATGGCCCACCCTAGCGAGCCGTCCGCGCGTACAGTAAAGGCAGGTAATCCATGGGCGGTTACAGATCGAGGAGGACACGACCATGAAAAAGAAGGCCTTTGCGATTCTCACCCTCTGCATCAGTCTCTTTGCCGCGGTTGCCCTGGTGGGCTGTGGCGGAAGCGGCGGCGCTACCGGCAGTGGCGGTGGCGGCGGAGCAGAAAAGCCAGCCGTGGATATGAGGACCGACTTCATTTGGTTTAAGGTCGAGGTCCCCGAGGGCGTCGAGGTCACCGACGTCGCAGGCGATACCGCCGACAGGGCCCAGTTTAAGTTCACCGAGAGCGAGCACGCCAGCGATCGCTTCATCCCCGTCTTCGATCCTGACAAGAACGCCGACGAGCTGTTCGACTACGAGGCAAAGTGGAATGCCAGCTTTGAGTGGACCGAGAATGACCCCGTCAAGTACAACGGCAAGACTTGGCGCAACGCTTCCTATACACACTCGGGCGGCGTGACGACTGAGTACTTCACCGAAGCAGGCGGCGGCAGCGTCTACGTGCGCATCGACAACGTCGAGGAGCACAAGGATGCCGTCGAAACCATGATGAAGTCCCTGGAATTTGCCGACGACATCGCCGAGGCAAAGACCGAGGCCATGGACGTCAAGCTCGAGGATATCGAGATCAAGCGCTAAAGCTCCAACGGCATGCAGCAGCGCCGTTTTAGCTCAGCCGGGATGCAAGGTGCGACTCCTTGCATCCCGGTTTTTTGTTCGAAAGCGCCCGGTCACATCACCATATTGAGCACGTTGACGAATTCCTGAGCCCGGGAGCGGCTGCTCAGGCTAAAGACACAGGCGGTCAACAGCCTGTTGCGAAGAAAAACATTGCGGCCCTTGATCCTGCTGACCCCCGTGATGTCCTTAAGGTAGACAATCTCGGTGTGCTTGCCGCCGAAAGTGCCCTTCTTGAGCACCTCGATACGGTTAGGGTAGATCTTGACGTCTTTAAACCCGCCCGAACCCTTGTCCTGGAACAGCAAAGTGTTGTTGTCCATACGCATCGCTCCCCATGGACTCGCGCAAACTACCTTTAACTCCTCATTTTAGTCATTCCGAGACCCCCACGCGAAGGCGGTTGGAGGCATCTAGATTTGTGTCCGCGCGAGGCTTTATGGTTCAGTTAATAGATACGCCATTGCGGAGGAAGACAAATTCGACGCATCCTTAATCGCTCGACACAGGAGGAGTCATACATGGCAGAGGCATCAAAGGCAACGCTACGCGACTGTATTTACGGGCTTGCCCTCGGCGACGCGCTGGGCGTTCCCTACGAGTTCAGGCCCCGCGGCACGTTCGAATGCACGGACATGATCGGCTACGGCACGCATGGGCAGCCCGCCGGCACCTGGAGCGACGACACATCTATGACGCTTGCTACCTGCGACTCGATTAGGGAGCTCGGGCATATCGACACCGCGGACATGCGCGACAAGTTCGTCGGCTGGATTGCCCGTGGCGAGTATACGATCGACGGCGTTTTCGATTACGGTGGCACGACCGCCCGCGCCTTGCGTACCGGCAAAGGAGGCTCCGGCGAGCGCGACAACGGCAACGGATCGCTCATGCGCATCGCTCCCCTAGCGTTCACCGATGCGACAGACGAAGAGATCAGCGAGGTCTCCGCGATTACGCACGCCCACAGAACGTCGACCGACGCGTGCATCATATTTGTCAAGCTGATGAGGAGCGTGATGAACGGCGCGCTTCCCTCATGGGTGCTCCAGCTGAAAGACGTGCCCGAGCACGAAATCAGGTCCGGCGGTTTCGTGCGCGACACGCTTAAAGCCGCTACCTGGTGCTTCGTCAACACTACCAGCTACGAAGATTGCGTGCTTGCCGCCGTCAACCTGGGCGACGACACCGACACCACCGCAGCCGTCGCAGGTGCCCTCGCCGGCACGGCATACGGTATCGAGGCAATTCCGCAGGAGTGGATCAATACCCTGCGCGGCAAAGAGCTGATGGAACGGTGTTTGTTTTAGGACACGCCTTCAACGAAGACAATGTCAGTCAACGCAAATGATTAAGGGACCGCATAAATGATGATTACAGAATGCGCCGTCATGGGTCCGTTCGTCACAGAGCAAAGTACCGTGGGGCCGTACACCGTGTTGGTATTCGAATCCCCGCTGCCGCAGAAAAGGGCCGGTTGCAGCCGACCCTTTAAGACAGTGGCACCTGCGTTGCCCGCGCTTCCAAAGTTGACCGACTGAGGAAAAGGTTCCGCGGCACATCCCGATTTCACCCGGTAGGGAGGCTCTCTTGCAGCCGTCCCACCGTTTATTTAGATCTACCACGACGAACAGCTCGCGCTACCGCGCGCTGTCCCGCACCGCTCCCCTACTTCCCAAAGATCGCTGCGAACAATCCTTTGCGTTTGGGCTTTTCTTCTCGGTAGGAGCCCTCGACTGCCGCTGCCACCTGACGCGGCTGCTCTCCGCCTCCACGGCGCACGATCTGGTACAGGAACGGCGACTTAACGTATTTGACCTCGATGGGCGTGGCATGCACGGTGCTTTCTCCGGACAGATGCAGGCTCGGGTTGAGCGGCGCCACGATATGCGTCTCGCGCTTGTCACTAAACACCACCGCGGCCGCGCGGCCCGTCTGACCGTTCACGGCGATGCGCACCTGCTCGCCGTCGCGGCTGTCCGTTGCCGGACGGTCGACAAAGTAGACCGGTACCATCACCAGGCCGTCCTTATGCTTGCGAGTCTTGCGCGCCCAGGTGCGGATGCTCTTTTTATTGAGTCCCAGTACCGTCTCGGCATCGTTGCCGGCAATATCGAGCGCCAGCTTATCAATGACCACCTGGTCCTTGGTGGAAGCATCGACGGAGACAACGCGGAAGTCGCCCTCCTGCATGGCCGGGTCAAACGGCCCAACCTTGCCAAAGTCCCACGGCTCCAGAATGCCCATAAGGCGAACGTCCAGGTAGTTTGCCCGCGGATACGCCCAGTCGAGCACCTCGTAGTACACCAGGGTCTCCTTGCTCAGCCCCTTGCCCGGGAAGGACGCCATCATGCGCAGGTCCGCGAGCGCCATAGGAAAATAGAAGAGCATCATGTCGTTTTGAATCGCGTCTTCTACATCGTGACCGGCAAAGGCATCGGGGTACTGGCGTACCAGATGCAGCGCGTTGGCACGCGCCTGCTGCGGCGTTTTCTCGCAGGGAATACCCTGCTCAGGCACGTACTCGGCACCAACGCCCATGGTCAGGCGCTTGCTAAAGGTACCGGGTTTGAGCAGGTCGGCAACGCCAATCTTATTGCCGCAGGACGGGCACTCAAACACGCGCTGGGTCGATGACCCCTCAAAGGACGCGCCACAGAAGAGGCACGGAATGCTCACGTGCGCAGCCTCTTGAAACTCCTGCGCTGTGCCGCGGTCCTCCCACAGCAGATGCTCCAGAACCGACTGATTGCGCCAGTGTGAATTAAAGAAATACCAATCCGGGTCCTCCGGGCGCTCGAGCTGCGACACATGGGTGAGCTTAAGCAGCCCATCGACAACCGTCAGCGGCGTATGGCGAATGCCCAGGGCGCTCTTGGGCTCTCCCGCATCGGCCTGCCACGGGATGACCGTGCCGCAATAGGCACACTCAAAGCTGCGTTTAGCCTGGTGTGAGTACATAGGGCCGCCGCAGTTTTGGCATTTAATGGCAAACATCTCGTCCATGGATACGTCCTCCTTTGCGCAGGGGCTGTCGACATTAAGTATGTCGAGCAGGCAGGCACATGCCCATACCCATGTGGCCCAAAATGGAGCACCCGGTCGGACAAGAAGCCCTGCCCGTTAGCTCCAGCAGCCCATTGCTGCAATTTCTGAGCATCGGTGCACGGTGCGCCCACGCGAGCCGCACCATCCCCTTAAACGAGGATGCGAGAAGATACGCTATGCTATTTGTAAATCGGCTGGTACATACACTTGTTCCCAACAGCGAGGGCGAGCCGGTCGATACAACTTGTCGCTCCAACCAATAAGGTCCCAAGCCGTCTTGGCGGCCGGACCTTATTCGCTACTTGCGGGCATCTCCAACGTAGCGCTTAAACTTGCGAATCTGGTTCATGTTTGTGATCCATCCCCAGAGCCTGTGCTCAAGCGTGTCCGCTTTACACAGAACGGGCGACTCATCCGCCTTGTCCGAAAGCGCATAGTCCTTATCGGCACAAGAAGCGGCATAGCGCTTGATGACGGCATCGGGAACCATCTTGAACGTAAATGCGCGCGACGCATGGGAGGGCTCGCCCTGGGTACCATACGTTGCCGTCGGCTCCGTGCCAAGGCATGCGGGGGCAATCCAGTGATCGACCATTACGCGCGGCAGATCGATACCCGCGAGCGAAAGGTACCACGAGTTGCGCCCCAGGCGGGCATTGACCTCAAGGAAACGATACGAGCCGTCACGAGAGTCGTACATAACGTCAAAGTTGGCAAATCCCGTATAGTTGACCTTCTCGAGGAAGCGCTTCGCATCGTTCAGAAGATTGACCTTCCATGCGGGCATCTCCGTATCGCCCACGATCACGACCGGGTTGCCGATGGCAGAGGGTGCGTGGTCCTGCAGCAGCACGTGACCCAAGACGGAGAACTCAACCTTGCCCTTCCAGGCAAAACAGGTAATGGAATAGAGCGACTCATCGAATCCGGGAATCATATCCTGAACCAGCAGGTCCTTGTCATAGCACGAAGGGCGAAGCGCCGAGTAGACGCGGGCGAGCTCCTCTGCGGAGTCAACCGTCATGACCTTTGCCTTGCCATCAAACTCGACATAATGCCAGGCAGCAGAATTCGAAGGTTTGGCA
Organism: uncultured Collinsella sp.; assembly: GCA_900541475.1. Taxonomy (GTDB): domain Bacteria; phylum Actinomycetota; class Coriobacteriia; order Coriobacteriales; family Coriobacteriaceae; genus Collinsella. Next base: position 31,204 of record UQJV01000008.1, on the reverse strand, counting down.
ATGACCGGGAAGCTAAATGGGCAGGCATACGGGTCAACGGCCTCGACCGACTCGTCACAAGGCATGGCATAGGTACCTGGATGGGCGATGCCCAGCTCGTCGCAAATGCCCTGGAAGACACCTTTTTGCGTAATGGAATCAAACGTGTCGTAGTCGCAGTACGGCGTGGTAAAACCCCATGAGCGCAGCAGCTCCGCATTGCGAGCAAACGTGCGGGCATACCAGTCGCCCGTACCCAAAATGTGAAGCATCGGGTCACAGGGCGCAACGGCATCCGAGACGGCCTTGAGGGCGCCGAGCAGCGTAGGCTCGTCATCGGTACCGTGAACATACATGATCTCGGCGAATTTGGTTGTCGTCACGATCTTGACGTTCTCCGCAATTAGAACAAGCGGTCTCACGCCATAGGACTCAAAAAACATGCGACTCATCGAGTAGATAAACAGGTCGCCGCCAACAAGTACGGGAGCAAGCGGGCGCGTAAACGTCTCGCCCGTCGCGGACGACGCTGCTCCCGCGTTGCCCTTGCACCAGCTGCGGAGCTTGCCAACCTGATCATCAGTCAGCTCGTATCCGTTGATTTCAGGCGTAACGCTCGTCGCCATAGCTCCCCTTCCAATTAATCCGCGGCGCACGGTTTGCACATGCGGCACGGCTGCAGTCATAACTAGTGCAAATGGTAGCGCAGAAACACGTCCCGCCTATCGGCGAGCCGGGGAAACCATACTCGCCGGGCGATACGCTCTGCTCACCCCACATCGCCCGTTAACGTGGGCAGACCATTGCTGCATTTTCTGAGCATCGACACGCAGCGCGCCCATGCGAGCTACACTATCCCCTTAACCATGATTGTGAGGACGATCGCCATGCTATTTGTAAATCGGCTGGTACATACACTTGTTCCCGGCAGCGAGGGCGAGCCGGTCGATACATCTTGCCGTACCAACGCGGGCTTTGCCGCAAGCCTCATTTGCATTGGCCTCAACATCACCCTGTGTCTGGCCAAGGGCATCGCGGGCCTGCTCGCCGGCTCTGTCTCGCTCATCGCCGACGCCTTCAACAACCTCTCCGACGCCTCGAGCAACATCGTGAGCCTGCTCGGATTCCGACTTGCCAGCCGCCCAGCCGACGAAGGTCACCCCTATGGCCACGGCCGCTACGAATACCTCGCCGGCTTGGTTGTCGCCGTCCTCGTTTGCGCCGTTGGCATCAACCTGGTGCTCGAGTCCATTACCAAGATTATCAAGCCCTCCCCCACCGCCTACACGCTCGTTTCCCTTGCGGCACTGGCTACGTCCATGCTCGTTAAGCTCTGGATGGCCGCGTTCAACCGCACGCTGGGCGACCGCATCGACTCGGAGACGCTCATCGCCACGGCGCAGGACTCCAAAAACGATGTCATCACCTCGGGCTCGGTCTTAGCGGCAGCGCTTATTTCGCAAGCGACAGGCTTTGACCTCGACGGCTGGGCGGGCCTGGGCGTGGGTATCTTCATTTGCATCAGCGGCATGGGCCTGGTGCGCGACGCCATCAGCCCGCTGTTGGGACAAGCGCCCGACCCCAAGCTCGTCCAGGAAATCCGCGACAGGATTATGTCGTACCCCCAGGTCTTGGGCACACACGACCTCATGGTGCACGACTACGGCCCCGGCCGTCAGTTTGCCAGCGCACACGTGGAAATGCCCGGCGAGGGCGATGCCTTTGAGCACCACGAGATCCTGGACACCATCGAACACGACATCAAACGCCAGATGGGCATCGACATTACACTGCACTGCGACCCCATTGCAACAATCGGCGACGACCTGCGCGGCTGGGTCAAGCGCGGCGTAGCGCAGATCGACCCCGCGCTCTCCATCCACGACTTACATGAGCACGACGGCTTTGTTTCGTTTGACCTGGTGCGTCCCGACGGCTTTGACATATCCGACGAGGAGCTGCTGGAGCTCGTCACGCGTATCGTGCACGAGCGCCGGCCCGATGCATCATGCGTCGTCACATTTGACTCGGGCTTTAGTTCGCCCGACCGTCCGGCAGAGCAGCTGTAGCCCCGCTCCGCTCGGCCGCTAGTTTCCCTGTGCGCCCGAAATGCCGCTTTGTAGGGCGTTCCAGGCATCCGTCGCCATGTCTCCCAAGTTCTGCGCGGTATCGCCCAGGTTTTGTGCCGTATCGCCCAGCTCTTGCGCCTTGTCTCCCAATTCCTGCGCCTTGTTGCTCAGGTCCTCCAGCGTGTTGGAGCTCGAGCTGCCCGTGGCGCCTTGATCACCGGACGCATTGCCCGACGAGCCGTCCTTGCGCGTGAGCTGAATCTCGAGGTTACCGTTGTCGTTATAGCGGGCAGACGTCACGACCCAGTTGGCATCGACAACGGGCGTCGAACCGTCGTCGGTCAGAATCACGGCATTCGAAAGATCGGCCCCACGCGACTTGAGGAGCTTCTTGGCGTTAGACCAATACTGCCCCGGGATATCGCTCAGGTCGACGGTGCCGGACTGGGTAGTCTCGGTCTGCTCGACCGTGGTATCAGTCGTGGCGCCTCGCTTGTTGAGCATGCCCGACACAATGGCAAACACAATCGAGAGGGCAAAGAAAATCGCCAGCACGATGAGGATCTTCTTGATCACACTCGACGAACGCGACGGCGCCTCTTCCTCGTCCTCACCATACTGCGGAATCGACTTGGGATACTCGCGATAAGGCTGGCGCGCATACGGATCGCGCGACTCATATCGAGGCTGGGCCTGTGCCGTGCGCGGCATATACGTCGTCTGCTGAGGCTGCGGAATGGGATTTTGCGGCAGGTTATTATAGGGATTCGACGTCGAGGCGGAATAAGAATCCTGCGGCGCGTAATCAAACGGGTCCGGAGCTGCGTTGCCATAGGGGCCTTGCGAAGATGCAGCGTAAGAATCCTGCGACGTGTCGCCATAGCCCATAACCCGGGTAGGCTCGGCAGAAGGCTGCGTCGCGGCGGGATCGGTATAACCGGGGCTGGGAACGACGCGGGTCACATCGGCGCTGCCGCCAGCCCGTGCGGACCCATATCCGCCCATTACGGTCGTCTTATCCTGGTCCATGCAACGTTTCCTTTCCGTCGCCTGCAAGCATCAAGTTATCCATGCATTCTACCCGCGCAAAAGCCTATGATGGGCAAAGCCCGCCGGTATCTACAAGACATGCGCGGGCCTAAGGATCAAAAAGCCCCGCCGGGCCTTGGTAGGAGCGACGGGGCGGGCAAGCGGCTATGAGCAGCAGGCTTAGAACAGGCCGGTGATGTTGCCGTCGTTGTCGACGTCGATGTTCTCGGCCGCGGGAACCTTGGGCAGGCCGGGCATGGTCAGAACGCTGCCGGTCAGCGCGACCACAAAGTGGGCACCGGCGGAAACCTTGAGCTCGCGCACGGTGATGCGGAAGTTCTCGGGAGCGCCCAGAGCCTTGGCGTTGTCGCTAAAGCTGTACTGCGTCTTGGCCACGCACACCGGCAGGTTGCCAAAGCCGTTCTCGCGCAGCTCGGCGAGCTGGCGCTTGGCAGCCGGCGTAAAGTCGACGCCGTCGGCGCGATAGACCTTGGTGGCAACAGCCTCCAGGGCGTCGGCCACATCGGCACCGTCCTCGTAGGCAAACTTGAGCTCGCTCGGCTGCTCGATCAGGCGCATAACCTCATCGGCCAGGTCGAGCGCGCCCTCGCCACCCTTAGCCCAAACCTCGGACAGCTTAACGTTAACGCCGAGCTTCTGGCACTCGGACTCGATGAGCGCAAGCTCTGCCTCGGTGTCCGTCGGGAAGCGGTTGATGGCGACCACGCAGGGCAGACCGTAGACATTCTGAATGTTGTCGACGTGGCGCAGCAGGTTGGGCATGCCGGCCTTGAGGGCCTCGAGGTTCTCGTCGTTGAGGTCGGCTTTGGCAACGCCGCCGTTGTACTTAAGCGCACGAGCGGTGGCGACGATCACGACAGCACTGGGGCGAACGCCCGTCATGCGGCACTTGATGTCGAGGAACTTCTCAGCACCCAGGTCGGCGCCAAAGCCTGCCTCGGTAATGGCGACATCGCCAAAGCGCATGGCCATACGCGTGGCCATGATGGAGTTACAGCCGTGGGCGATATTGGCGAAGGGACCGCCGTGGACAAACGCGGGCGTACCCTCGAGCGTCTGAACCAGGTTAGGCTTGAGCGCATCCTTAAGCAGCGCAGCCATGGCGCCCTGAGCCTTGAGGTCGCGAGCGCGAACGGGCTCGCCGGCAAAGCTGTAGCCGACGACGATCTCGCCCAAGCGCTCCTTGAGGTCGTTGATGCTCGTGGACAGGCACAGGATTGCCATGACCTCGGAGGCAACGGTGATATCGAAGCCGTCCTCGCGCGGCACGCCCTGAGCCTTGCCGCCAATGCCGTCGATAACGTGGCGCAGCTGGCGGTCGTTCATGTCGACGACGCGCTTCCAGGTGATGCGCTTAACGTCGATACCGAGCTGGTTGCCCTGCTGAATATGGTTGTCGAGCATGGCGGCCAGCAGGTTATTGGCGGCGCCGATAGCGTGGAAGTCGCCGGTAAAGTGCAGGTTGATATCCTCCATGGGGATGACCTGCGCCCAGCCGCCGCCGGCGGCGCCGCCCTTTACGCCAAAGACGGGACCGAGCGAAGGCTCGCGCAGGGCCACAGCGCTCTTGACGCCGCGACGGCGCAGACCATCGGCCAGACCGATGGTCGTGGTGGTCTTGCCCTCGCCGGCGGGCGTGGGGTTGATGGCGGTCACGAGGACGAGCTTGGCCTGGTGATCGGTCGGCTCGTTGAGCAGTGAATAGTCGACCTTAGCCTTGTCGAAGCCGTACGGAATCAGGTGCTTTACGTCGACGCCGGCGTTCTTAGCCACCTCGGTAATGGGCAGCGGCGTGACGGAACGTGCGATTTCGATGTCAGTAGGCATGGGCGGTCCTTTCGTTACCGGATGAGAAAAAGACCAATTCAGCATAGCACGGGCGCGCAATAGTAAAACACCCGTAACCGATGAATGGCGATATGTTTATCCAATGCTCAGCGATAGCCTACAGACCAGCCAAAACAAACCCGTCTCTAAACGGCTGGCTCGATGCCCAAGTGCTCAAAGGTGCGAAGCGTTGCCTGACGGCCCTGAGGCGTGCGAATCATCAACCCGCACTGAAGCAGGTAGGGTTCGTAGACATCCTCGAGCGTACCCGGGTCCTCGCCCACCGCGCTGGCAAGGGTCGTCAGGCCCACGGCACGGCCGGAGAACGTCTTGGCAAGCGTCTCCAAGATACGAATGTCCATCCAGTCCAGACCAAGCTCATCAATCTCGAAGAACTCGAGTGCCTGACGGCAGATATCAAGCTCAACAGGACCGTTGCCGCGCACCTGCGCATAGTCGCGCACGCGCTTGAGCAGACGGTTTGCGAGGCGCGGCGTACCGCGCGAGCGCGAGCCGATCTCGAGCGCGCTCGGATGGTCTATCGTCACGCCCAAGATGGTCGCCGAGCGCGTCACGATCTGGGCGAGCTCCTCGACCGTGTAGTAGTCCAGGCGATACGAGATGCCAAAGCGATCGCGCAGCGGGCCCGTGAGCATACCCGAGCGGGTCGTTGCCGCCACCAGCGTAAACTTGGGGATATCCAGGCGAATTGAACGTGCGGCCGGGCCTTTACCGATCACGATATCGAGCGCAAAGTCCTCCATAGCGGGATACAAGACTTCCTCGACCGAACGGTTAAGACGGTGAATCTCGTCGATAAACAGCACGTCACCCGGCTGCAGGTTAGTAAGGATGGCCGCCAGGTCGCCGGTACGCGCGATGGCCGGGCCGCTCGTCGTCTTGATCTGAGCGCCCAGCTCGTTGGCGATAACGGTGGCCAGCGTGGTCTTGCCCAGACCCGGAGGGCCCGAGAAGATCACGTGGTCGAGCGTCTCGCCACGGCTCTGCGCCGCCTCGATCAGCACGCGCAGGCTCTGCTTAATGTGCTCCTGGCCACAATAGTCGTCCAGGCGCTGGGGACGCAGGGTCCGGTCGACATCGAGGTCTTCGGGCGTCAGCTCCGAGCCCACCATGCGCTCACCGTGCGCCATGGATGCCGCCGGCGAGTTGCCGGGCGTCGCCCACAGGTCCTGAGAGTCATCGGCTTCCCACATCACGCATCCATTCCGAGTCGCTTAAGCGCCGCGCCGAGCAGATCCTCGACACGCATATCCTGCCCATCATACCCGCTCAGGGCAACCTCGGTCTCCTGCGGGCTAAAGCCCATGGAGAGGAGCGCCGCACGGGCGTCATCGATGGCCGAGGGAGCGGCGGCGGGGACCGGCATCGCAACCTGACCGGGAATTACGTCGACCGGAACAAAGCCCTTGTCCTTGGCAAAGGTACTCTTGAGCTCCAGGATGAGGCGCTGGGCGGTCTTTTTGCCCACACCGGGCACCTTGGCCATGCCCTTGTCGTCCTCGGCCATCACCAGGGAATACAGTTGTCCCACGGTATAGGTGGAAAGCACGGCAAGCGCCAGGCGCGGACCGACGCCCGAGACAGAAACGAGCCGATCGAACATCGTGCGCTCGTCCTTGGAGGCAAAGCCAAAGAGCGTCATGGCGTCCTCGCGTACCTGCATGCGGGTATAGAGGCGAACCTCGCCGCCGGGCGTAGGCAGCGTGGCGGCAGTGCTGCCCGAAATACCGAGCTCAAAGCCCACGCCCGACACATCGACGACGGCCGAGCTCATCGTGGCCTCGATAAGCGTTCCATGGAGCTGGGAGATCATCAGTATCCGGTTCCTCTCTGTTGATAGAACTCGCCGCCGGTAAGCGCCCGGGTGCGGCTTAGGTTAACGTGACAGATGGCGCAGGCCAGGGCATCGGCGGCGTGGTCTGGATGCGGGTCGTGATCGAGCTGCGTGAGCGTGCGCACCATGTAGGCAACCTGCCGCTTATCTGCGGCACCCGTGCCCACAACGGCCTGTTTGATCTGCATGGGCGTGTATTCGCCAATCTCGAGCGCGCACTCCGAAAGCGCCACGAGCGCGGCACCACGGGCATGCGCCGTTGGGATGGCCGAGCGAACGTTAGCGCCAAAGTAGATGCTCTCGATAGCAGCGGTATCGGGTCGATAACGCTCCACGACGCCCTTGAGGTCGCGGGCGATATGCGACAGGCGCACCGCGAGCGGACTGCCCGCGCTGGTCTCGATGCAACCGTAGGCACGGCAACGAACCTCGCCACGCCGCTCCTCGATAATCCCCCAGCCCGTATGGGCCAAACCGGGGTCGATACCCAAGATAACCAAGCCGACCTCCCCTCGTCACAAGTACAGCACAAGACAAGGCCCCGCGCATCATTCACGAACGTCTGTTCTAGAATAACACAACGGGGCCAAGGTGCTTAGTTGAAGTATCGGGGTTGGAAGCGAATCCCATCCCATAGTTAGTTTTGGCTAAAAAACGGAAACTGCCTCGGATCAACCGGCGGGTGCGGCATCGGACCTCCCTGCGGTCCACCCTGGCCGCCCATCATCTTATCGATGGCGTCCTGGACCTCGCCCTCAAACTTCTTCATACCCTCATGCAAACGACGCTGACCGTCCTCGGAGCGCAGCTCTTCCATCTGCTCGGGCGAAATACCCAACAGCTCGCCTAATAAGCCCATCATCTCGCCGCGCATACGGTCACTCGTATCGTCGTCGGCAAAACGGCGCACCTCGGCGCGCGCCAGCGAATCAACCGCCATGCGCTCCTTACCGTTGAGCCCCAGATCGGACCACGCAAGCATGTACGGCCAGGCGCGCTCGGCAAACGAACGGGCCGAAACGATCGGCGCCGTCGGTAGCATGCGACGAGCAGCCTCACCTTGGCGCACGAGCATCAGTAGCAGCGAGCAGGCCTCGGGCTTGGCGGCGGCCATCGGGATGTCATCAAAGGGGCGGTTGCGGTCCACGTGCGACTCGAGCGCACCATCGACCTCGCCCGGCTCAAGCCCGCCCAGCAGCTGCGCCGCGCGATCGAGCATATCAACCGGGCCGGCGAGCGCCGAGAGTGCCTGCGCCAGCACGCGATCCATGCAATCCTCTACCGCGTTGAGCGTCACGAGCTCTTGGGGCACCACGGCCGAGGTGCGGTTGCGCACGCGTGCCACAAACTCGAGCGTCGACAGATACACGTCGCCAAAGGGCGCAAAATCGCCCTGGTAGCCGCCGGACAGCGCGGGCGCCGCCAGTGCATACTCAGTCTTGGAAAGCGGGCTCAACGCCATGGCGCCCAGCTCGAGCGCCGTATCCTCGAGCATCAGGCCCAGCGCGCGCGAACGCAGGCGCTCGGCATCGCCCGCCGACACGTCGCGGTCGAGCACGCGCTCCGCATCCGGCGCATCGCGCTCGACGGTGCGAATGTGCAGACGCTCAGCGATTGAGCGAACAGCAGAACAGCGGGCGGCCTCGGCCTCCTCCTGCGCCGGCGTAAAGATGCGGTTGCGCCCCAGCACTAAGCCAATTACGTTACGAGGACCCAAGGCATCGACGGCAAGCGCCGCCAACAGGGACGACGGCAAATCGCCCTCGAGCGCCACCACGGCATGCGACGTACCGTGGGCGCGGACATTGTCGCGCACGGCAAGCACCAGCGCCTGCCACAACCACTCCTCGGAGCGAAACTGGGGCAGCTCATGGTCCTCCAGGGCATCGAGCATCACGCCGCGCTGAATCTCCTGAACCAGCAGGCTCTCCTCAAAACACGGCGCCTGGGCCACCACGCGACCGCAATCGTCGAGCACAAACGACCCGCCGGTATACACCGACTCGTCATAGGCGCCGACCGGCGCCATGCAGGCAAACCACACGCTGCGCTTGGAGGCGATCTTGCGGTAGGCACCGCTGCGCACGGCGGCGACGGCGGCGGTCTCGCGATCGGTCATGTCAAACGCGTTGAATTGGAAATAGGCAATGAGGTCGACACCGGTCGGCAGCATCTCGAGCTCGCGATCCAGGTCAAACACCACGGCGATGCGCACGCCGTCCACGTCAAACACCGGCGGTGCCCAACGTGTGTCGTTGTTCTCACCGCGCTGCAGGGCAATACTTGCGCGCGCAGGCACCACGCGACCATCCTTAAGCATCATATAGTCAAGCAGGGGCTGGCCCTCAAACGAAACCGCAGCGGGCACGATGCAGATCATATCGAGCTCTTGGATGCGCTCGGCAACGCCCGTCAGGCCCGTCAGCATATCGTGCTCAAAATCGGCAGCGCCCACCAGGCTGCCCGGCATGGCACCCATAAAGAGCGGGGCCGGAACGCACAGCACGCGCGCGCCGCGCTCATGGGCCAGGCGAGCCTGGTCCTCGATGCGGCCGCAAATGCCCTCGATGTCACCCAAGCGCATATCGATCTGTGCAAGTGCGAGCTTCATGGCCCAGCCCTTTCCGTCGTAAATCGTCGTTGTCGTAGTAAAAGCGCCGGCCGCATAATGCAGCCGGCGCTCGCATGTGCATATGCTAGCTATGATACCCCGAGCGGGGGCGCGCTCCTAGAACGTCGCGGACCACAGCCCATGCAGGTTGCAGTAGGCATAGACAGTACCGGTCTTGGAGCCGCCAGCGAAAAACGTCGTGGGCTTCATGCCGGGCTCAAGGTAATGGACCTCCAGGCGGCCCTCGGCCTCAAGCGCGATCCACTCGATGTAGTGCTCGGGCAGCATGGGGTGCTCCGTCGAGCCCACGCGCGCGCGAATGACGTGGCCGTCGCGCTCGATCTCGACAACAGGCACGTGCTTCTCGTGCGCCGCATCCTCGGTGTTTGCCGTCAGCTCCGCGCAGCCGGCAGGGGTCGCAACGCCGTCGCCAAGGGCGGCAACGAGCTTGCCGTCGGAGTCCTTAAAGAATTTCGCCATGATGTTCTCCTTTGCTGATGTGCCAATATTCCTGATGCTTCTTATGCCCAAAGGTAGGCGAACCATCCACGGCATGGCAAATGAACACATATCGAGGGGCTCGGCAGAGTCCAGGGCGCTCAGGCAATTCCGAGTACCTGTCCTGGCACCCATCGGCATGCGCAAGTTAGCGACCGTCGCCACCGAGCAGTGCCAGAACATCCTCTCGCGTGAACAGTGCCGATGAGATGCCATCGCCGCCGAGCACGCTGTTAACCAGATCGCGCTTGGACTCCTGCATCTGCATAATGCGCTCCTCGATCGTGTCCTTGGCGATGAGCTTGTACACGGTCACGGTGTGCTGCTGGCCAATGCGGTGGGCGCGATCGGTCGCCTGGTCCTGCGCGGCCACGTTCCACCACGGGTCGTAGTGGATGACCACGTCGGCAGCCGTCAAATTAAGGCCAACACCGCCCGCCTTGAGCGAAATCAAGAACACCGGCACCTCGCCTGCCTGGAACTGCGCAACCATCTTGGCGCGGCTCTCCTTAGACGAAGCGCCCGTGAGCTTAAGGAAGGCGATGTCCTCCTTAGACAGGCGCTTGCCGATGATATCGAGCATACCCGTAAACTGGCTGAACAACAGGATGCGATGCCCGCCGTCGAGTGCGCCGTGCACGAGCTCCATGCACGTATCGAGCTTGGCGCTCCCCGCCTTGTAATCCTCGTAGTGTAGACGCGGGTCGCAGCAGATCTGGCGCAGCTTGGTGAGCTCGGCGAGCACCTTGAGCTTATCTTTCTTAAACTCCCCGGCCTCGCGGTGCTGCACCTGCTGGGCGATGCGGTCTTGGTTGGCCAGGTAGAGCTTGCGCTGTTCGCCGGCAAGCTGTGCCATCACCGTATCCTCGATCTTCTCGGGCAGATCGGCCACCACATCTTCCTTGACGCGACGCAGCACAAACGGCGACACGAGCGCCTGCAGACGAGCGGCACTGTCGCCCTCGGCATGCTCGACGGGACTCTCAAAGCGCTTGGCAAATGAGTCGCGCGTGCCCAGAAGACCCGGCATCAAAAAGTCGAAGATACTCCAAAGCTCGGACAGGCGGTTTTCGATGGGCGTGCCCGTCAAGGCAAAGCGCACGCCGGCCGGCAGGCGCTTGGCAGCGCGGGCCACCTGGGTGAGCGGGTTTTTAATGTACTGGGCCTCATCGAGCACTACGCGGGCAAAGTCCTGCTCGACATATTCGTCGATGTCGCGACGCATGAGGTCATACGACGTCACGACCACGTTGTGCTCGGCGGCACCGGCAATTTGTACGCGACGCTGGGCCTTGGCGCCCACGATGGCACACACATCAATCGAGGGGGAGAAGCGCTCCAACTCGGCAGCCCAGTTGTACACGAGCGACGCGGGGCACACCACGAGCGTGGGCTTGGTATCCCCCGCCTCCACGCGCGCCAGAATGTGCGCGATCATCTGCAGCGTTTTGCCCAGACCCATATCATCGGCCAAAATGCCGCCAAGGCCCAGATGCTCGAGCGAGCCGAGCCACTGGTAGCCGTCGACCTGATAGCCGCGCAGTGTGGCCTTGAGCGAGACCGGCACCGTAAAGTCCATCTTGCCGAGCGTATCCAAGCGCTCGACGGTGCGACGGAATGCAGCGTCGCGATCGGCTTCGAGCGCGGGCGTGCGCGCAAGCATGTTGTCGACGAACAGGGTACTCGATGCGGGAAGCGACACGCCGTCGAGCAGGTCGACGGCATCGACGCCCAAGTCCTCAGCAAGGCCAAACGCAGCGCGGGCACCTTCATCCAGGCGAACGATGTCGCCGGACGTAAGGCGCGCGAACGTCTGGTGGCGCTTATACGAGTCCAGATAGATGGCAAGGTCGCCCGCCGAAAGCCCGCTCGCACCCAGCTCGACGTCGAGCAAGTTGCTCTTGACGGTGGCGCGCACCGAGAGCTTGGGCGCAGGGCGGACCGAAATCTGGCGCAGGCGGTCGCTGAGCATGACCTCGCCAAGCTCGGACAGGGCAGACAGGCCCTCGGTCAGCAAGTGGAACAGGCTCTCGTCATCGCGCTCCTCAAACGCCAGGCCGCCCTCGCGGAAATCGAAGTACATGGCAGCCGTGTCCATAACGCGAAACTCCGCCAGCGTATCGCGGGGCGGAACGCCGGGGCGTTGCTCTTCGAAAGGACTGCCCGGAGCACCAAGACTAAAGAGATCTGCCGACCAATCGCCGTAGGCCACCGTAATCTTGCAGGTCACAAGGCCATCGTCGACGCCAATCGCCATGGCAAAACTCGGCTCGGGCGCCACGGCGTCAAGTACGGCGGGAGCGGTCAGGTCGGTGTAGTCGCGCAAGATCGGCAGCGCCATGCGGCAGAACTCGCCCACCTGGTCGGCGGCGATATGGACCGGCGTGCGGCAGGGCAACAAGTGCGATAGGAACGGCGCCGCATGCTGGGCAAACGCCGTGTCGGTACGGCGCGCGCGGCGCGTATCGACCAGATAGGCTGCGTCGCCTGCGACAAAGCAGTACGCATCGGCCGGGAGGCGCAAGTCGTAGCTGCCTCCCGCCGCCGGTGCAATCTTGGCGGCAAGGAGCGGCGGGCGCTTAGCCGGGACTTCGTCCTCCCCCTGCGGCGACGGCTCGACCGCCACCTCGTAGGAGCGATGCGTCGTCGTCCCCCGTGACCAAGCAGGCTCAAAGGACATGGTCCTGCCGCGCAGCAGGTCCAGCACGGACACGATGGAATACTCGGATACCGGCAACTGACGCTCGGCGACAAAACCGCTGCGGGCAAAGTCATACGATGCCGAGCGCGAGCTCGTAATATCGCCTAGGTAGGCGACCGTCATTGCGATAAAGTCGAGCAGCTTTGTCGACACGTCATCGAACGCCTCGGGCACATGGGCAAACGTAAGCTTCTTGCCATAGGAGAACGTACCGCCGCGCACATAGGCATCGGCCATGCCGTCGATATCCTTAACGACGTAGGACACCGAACCGCAGCGAATGCGAAACTCGAGCGCCCAGTTAAAGCGATCGGCAAACAGCGGATTGTAGTACGGCACCAACGAGGGCTCCAGCACCGCTTTGGGCGCATCGGGGTCAATGGTGCTGGCGAGCTTGCGACGCATGACCGCGAGCTCGTCCATGCGCGCGTCCGAAAGATCGGAAAGCGCCGCCACAAGGCTCGGGCTCGTGGGGACGGGCGCCGGGAAGGGAAAGTTGGGGTTGACCGCAGATGCGGTGGGCGCGGGGCGCGTGGGCTGCTTGGACTGTGCGGGCGGTACTGTAAACGTGCGGACCGGTGTGCGCAGGCCCTCGACGGGCTCGGCGCCGCTGGCATCCAGATACGCCAGCGCCGTGGCGATGGCGTGCTTGCACATGCCGGAATAGCGAAAGGCGGCCGGGCAATCGCAGTCGTAGTCGATAACCTCGTGCTCGTCCATGTCGAGCGCCACGTGCGTCTTGTACAGGTCGCCGCGCGAGCCGCGCACCGAGCCCTCGATGTTCACGTTTTTGGAGAAGCGCGAGCCGGAGTCTTCGAACGACAGCACGGCGCCGTTGAGCATGAGCGAGCGCCCCTTCATAAAGGTACTGCTGAGCGCCGCCTCCTTACGAAGCGCCTGCACAAACGTCCCCTGCGCCATCACTTCCTCCAATCTCGCGCGGACCAGCAAGGTCGCCCTTAGATCACCGTCACGCGACCCTGGTTACCCACGATGGCTTTTGCCTCTGCCAACAGCGGAATCGAGCGTGCGTTGACCTTGGCCGGCACCTCGGCACGCAGCACACGCCCGTCCACCTGCTCGATAAAGATCTCCACGCGGTCGCCGCCCGGGTTGGCGGTAAGCACCGTGGCAAGACGCGCCATATTGCCCTGGCTAAAGCGGCTGTTGGGCACCATGACCTCAAACACCTTGGGCTTGTTGTTCTCCTCATTAAGCTCCAGTGGCACGATCTCCTGCGCGATGATCTGATCGCCGCGGTCCGAGCGCTCAAGCTTGCCCTTAATGCGCACAAACGCATCGGACAGCTGCGCGCCGGTCTCGGGATCGACCTCGCCGTACAGGTACCCCTCGGCCTCCTTGTAGGTCTTGGGGAACACCACGACCGTGGCCTCACCTTCCATGTCCTCGAGCTGCACGATGCCCATGGGGTCACCGTTTTTGGTCACGCGCTTGGACACGCTCGAGACCATACCGGCCCACCACAGTGCCTTGCCCTCGGGAATCTCCTGGTTGATGGTACCGCCCGTAGGGTTTTGCACCTCGTAACCGGTGTCGATCTGCGAGAACGAGAAGTCGCGCGCCTTGGCTAGCGCATACTCAAACGGGCGCAACGGGTGGTCCGAGACATAGATGCCCAGAACCTCCTTCTCCTGGCTCAGCTTAAGGTGGCGGTCCCACTCCTGGCCATCCGGATCGGGCACGCTCACCTCAAAGCCCGAGCCCTCAACATCGCCAAACATGTCGAAGAACGACGTCTGGCCGCTCGCGCGATCCTTCTGGCGCTTCACGGCGGCATCGATGATGTTCTCGGGGTTGTTCTTATCCACAAAGTGCATCATCTGGCGACGCGGATACCCCGTGGAGTCGAAGGCGCCTGCCTTGATGAGCGATTCGATCACGCGACGGTTTGCCTGGCTGGAGTCCACGCGCTCGACAAAGTCGTGCAGCGTCTTAAACGGGCCGCCCGCCTCGCGCTCAGCGATAATCGCCTGCGCCACGCCGGTGCCCACGCCTCGAATGCCGGCCAGACCAAAGCGCACGCCCTCCTTGGTAGCCGTGAACTCGGTACCGGACTCGTTGACATCTGGCGACAGCACGGGAATGCCGTCGTGACGGCACGCCGAGACGTAGTGCACGATCTTGTCGGTCTTGCCCGTGTAGGACGTCAGGACGGCCGCCATGTACTCGTGCGGATAGTGCGCCTTAAGCCACGCCGTCTGCATAACCAGGATGGCGTAGCCGGCGGAGTGCGACTTGTTGAAGGCGTAGGAGGCGAACTCGAGAACATCGTCCCAAATCTTCTGGGCGACCTCGCGCGTGTAGTTGTTCTTGATAGCGCCGTTCATCCAGTGGTCGTAGGTGGTCTCGTCCGAGCCATCCTCCCAGTGGAGCACCGTCGACGTGAGCAGCTTGATCTTTTTCTTAGCCACGGGCTTACGGATACGCGAGTCCGATTCGCCCTTGGAGAAGCCGCACATCTCGACGGAGATGAGCATAACCTGCTCCTGGTAAACCATGGTGCCGTAGGTTTCGCCCAGGATGTCGTCCAGGCGGTCGTCGTAGGAGACAGCCGGCTCCTTGCCGTTCATACGGTTGATGTAGGACGAGACCATGCCGGCGCCCAGCGGGCCCGGGCGGTACAGAGCGATCAATGCCACGACGTGCTTGTACTCGGTGGGCTTCATGTTCTTGATCGTGGCCGTCATGCCGGCGGACTCGACCTGGAAGACGCCGGCGGTGTGGCCGGAACCCATGAGCTTAAAGATCTCGGGGTCGTCAAAGGGAATCTCTTCCTCTTTGATGTCGATGCCGAAGTTCTTTTTGATGTTTGCCTTGGCCTTGGAGATAACCGTCAGCGTGCGCAGGCCCAAGAAGTCCATCTTGAGCAGGCCCATGTCGGCAACGGTATGGCCCTCGTACTGGGTAATCTCGACGCCGCCCTTGGTGTCGAGCTTGGTGGGCACATGCTCGTTGACGGGGTCGCGGCAGATCAGAACGGCGCACGCGTGCACGCCCTCGCCACGGGTGAGGCCCTCAATCGAGAGCGCCGTGTCGATGATGCGGCGGGCGTCGTCGTCCTTTTTATAGGCCTCGGCAAAGTCGGGGTTAAACAGATCCTCTTTGCCGGGTTGTTTTTCGAGCACCTGCTTGAGCTTGACCTTGGGGTCGCTCGAGACCATCTTGGACAGGCGCTGGCCCATGTAGACCGGGTAGTCCAGGACGCGCGCGGCGTCGTTGATGGCCTGCTTGGCCTTAATGGTCGAGTAGGTGATGACGTGGGTGACCTTCTCGGGGCCGTAGAGCTGGCGAACGTGCTCCACGACCTCGAGGCGCCGCTCATCGTCGAAGTCCATATCGATATCGGGCATCTCGGTACGCTGCGGGGACAGGAACCTCTCGAACATCAGGCCGTTCTCGAGCGGGTCAAACGCGGTGATGTTCATGGCGTAGGCGACGATAGCGCCGGCGGCCGAGCCACGGCCGGGGCCGACGCCGATGCCGTTGTCCTTAGCCCATTGCACGTACTCGGCGACGATCAAAAAGTAGGCGGCAAAGCCCTTGTCGCAGATGACCTTGTATTCGTACTCAAAGCGCTCTTTGATGTTGACGCCGCCGATCTCGCGCGTGGCCCAGTCGTCACCGTAGTGCTGGCGCAGGCCCTTCTCGCACTCGCGGCGGAACTGGCTCTCGTGCGTCTCGCCGGGATCGAGCAACGGGAAGCGCGGCAGGATGATGGAGTCCCAGTCCAGTTCCACGTAGCACTTGTCGGCAATCTCGAGCGTGTTGTCACAGGCCTCGGGGCAATACGGGAACATCGCCCGCATCTCCTCCTCGGTCTTCATATAAAACTCCGAGCCGGTCATGCGCATGCGGTTGGGGTCGTCGACCTTGGCGTTCATGCCGATGCACATGATGACGTCCTGCACGGGCGCGTCCTCGCGGCGCAGGTAGTGAAAGTCGTTGGTAGCGATGACCTTGACGCCCACCTGTTTGGCGATGTCGATGAGCGTACGGTCCATCTGCTCGTCGGTCAGGCCATTATCGGTGGTAATGCCGTGTTCCTGAATCTCGATATAGAAGTCGCCGGGATCGAAGGTGTCGCGGAAGGTTTCGGCCCACTTGATGGCGCCTTCCATGTCGCCGCGGTCGATGTATTTGGGGATGATGCCCGCGATGCAGGCGCTCGTGCAGATCATGCCCTTGGCGTGGCGGCGCAGGTTGTCGAGCGTCACGCGCGGCTTGTAGTAAAAGCCCTGCACGGCGGCCTCGGAAACCGTCTGCATCAGGTTGACATAGCCCTCCTGGTCCTTGGCCAGAAGGATCATGTGGTAGAGCTCGGGCTTGTGGTCGCGGGCGAGCGTCTCGTCCGGCGTAAAGTAGACCTCGCAGCCAAAGATGGGTTTGATGACCAGGGGCGGCTTGAGCTCGTCGATATTGCCCTTCTCGTCCCACATGGCCATGTCCTTCACATACTGGGCATGCTCGCGCGGGTTTTCCTCGGGATCGGGCTCCACCAGCTCGTCACGACGGTCCTTTTCCAAGAAGGCCTTGTCGTGGCTCCAGGTTTTGTACTCGGGCGTGTTGTGGTTGACGGCGTCGCAGGCCAGCGCCAGGTCGGGCACGCCATACATGTAGCCGTGGTCGGTAATGGCCACGGCGGGCATGCCCAGCTCAACGGCACGGTTGACCATATCCTGGATACGGGTTGCGCCGTCGAGCATGGAAAAGACAGTGTGGTTGTGCAGATGGACGAATGCCATGTGATGAGCTCCGATGCGGGTTCGTGTTCTGACTGAACGATTTTACCGCACGGCGCGGACGGCACCCGAACCTAGCCAAACCCACACGGCTCCTCTTGCAGTTGCGGTGGAATAGTTCCCGCTTGGGCCACCTGGGCCGCAATGCAGGAACTATTCCACCGCAAGTTATCTGAGGACTAGAAGTTGTAGGTGACTACTTGGGGCTCGGCGGGTTCGACGAAGATGGTTGGATCCGGCTGCTCCACGCGGACGAACTTGACGGTCACGGCCTCAAAGCCCGCCTTGTGCAGAACATCAGCGTAGACGCGCGCCTGCAGGGCGTGCTTCTCGAGCAGCTGGTCGGGCGTCTCATCCGGCGTGCCGCCCGTCTTGTAGTCGATGACCAGTGCGCGTGACGGATCGGCCGGGTTCGTCGCCAAAGCGTCGATGGCGCCTTCGGCATATGCACCGTAGCGAGCGATGTCCTCGTCCTCGCAGCCCAGCGAAAAGAACGGCACCTCGGCACGAACGCACGGCCACGCGAGCAGGTCAGCACGAACAGCCGACTTGAGCCAGCGATTCAGGGCGACATCGAAGCGCTCGCGCTGCTCCGGCGTCAGGCGCCACAGGCGCGCCAGCGCATCGGCGCGCGCAGCGGGCAGCGCATCGGCACCCATCTCGATGAGCCACTGGCAAGCGGCGTGGAACGCCGAGCCCAGCGCCATGGGGTTGCCGGCGGGCCCAACGGCGGCCACGTCTGCATCCGTCATCTCCGAGCCATCCGACTCCGCATCATCGCCGACCTCGTCCATGGGCACGTGTGCCTCGGCGGCACGATCTTCCGTCTCGGCATGGAGCGCCGCGGCGATTGACGAGTAGCTATACGAATCACGCATCGGATACGGACAGATGCCCATGCGCACGCCCACTGCCTGGGGATACACAAGCTCAAACGAATCGGGCTTGGGGTCGGCAGGACCGGGCACGGTTGAGCGCGCAGCATTATCGGCGGCATCGGCATCGCCGCGAACAAGCCTGCCCTCGACATCCAGCGAAGCGTTGGCCTCAAACGCCTGCTCGCCAAACGTAAAGTCCGCCAGCGAGATAAGCTCGTAGTCGCCCGGCTTGGAGTTGTCGAACACCAAACGGTCGCTATCGAGCTGCGGCATGTCCAGACTGTCGGCCGGCAGGATGCGGCGCAGCACGTCGTAGGTCAGATCGATCTCGACGTCGAAGGTCGGCGCCGTCACCTTGCCACGGCTCACGCCGGCATCCATCGCCAAGATCACCAGCTCGCGCGCACGCGTCATGGCGACATAGAGCAGACGAGCCCGCTCTTCGAGCGAAAGTTGCAGGTCGTCGTTGCGCAGACGGGCAAATGCCTCGGCGGGAGAGCCCGTCGCGCATACGTCCTCCATAAGCTCTGGCGGCAACCACAGCGACGTGCCCTTGCCCTTAAACGCGTGTTCAAACTGCTTTTTGACGTCATCGCCCTTCACGAACGTACCGTCCGCGAGTTTAACGCCGTCGAAGCGTGCCGGCAGCGCCACGACCTGCGCTCCGCCCTCGACGCGACCCATCTGCGCCGCACCGGACGGCTTGCGCACGCCAAAACACTCGGCAACCGCCACGACCGGATACTCCAGACCCTTGGACGCATGCACGGTCATGATGCGTACCGCGCCGTCACCCTCCTCGTTGAGCGCGCCCGGGGCCTCCTTGCCCGCCAAGAAGCGGTCGAAGGCGAGCGCGATGGAGCGCGGAGAATTGCCGAGCTCGGCCTCTGCCTCGGCCACGGCGTCGAGCGCCTTGAGCACGTTGGCGGCAATGGCCTTCCCCTCGGGGCCGCGCTGCGCCAGGCGCACGAACCAGCCGGAGGCATTGACCGCGTCGCGCGCGATGGAGGCGAACGAATCGCGACCCACGCGACGAAGCGCATACCGCAGCACCTCGCGGGCGCGCGTCACGAGCGGCAAGTCTTGCAAACCCGGCACGTCGAAATCACTCATGATGCCCGCATCGATGTTGCGGCGCGACGTCTCACCCGTCTGATCGTCGAGTTTGGTCGCTAGCGCCAGGAACTCCTGAGCGCCGAGTGCAAACATCGGCGAGGCCAGCAGTGGCATGAGACCCTGCGCCGTATCGGCCGGATTGGCAAGCGCGCACACCAGGGCACGCACCGTTTGGACCTCGGCAGCCTGGGCAAAGACTGAACCTCCCGCGATAACGCAGTCGAGTCCCTGGTCGCGGAAAGCCTGCGCGTAGACGTCGGCATTAGTCATACGGCCCAGCAACAACACCATGCTGCCCTGGGGCTGGCCCGCTTTAACGAGCGCTTGGAACCGCTCCGCAATCGCACGGGCTTTCGCCTGCGTTCGTTCCTGGGTGCTGCCGCCGGCAACAAGCAGCGCCTGGCGGCGCGAAGCCTTTGCCTTGAGCTTGTCCTCGCGATCGTCACTCGGCTCAAGATCCAAGAACCCCTGCATCAAACCACCGGTATCGCCGTCGAAGACGCGCGCTACGTAACGCAGCACCTCGTCATGACTGCGGAAGTTGCGCACGAGTTTAACGAGCTCGCCAGCAGGGGCGTCGGCCACGGCAGTCGCCTCGGGCGCAGCAGAGGAGCCCACCTTGCGCTCTTGGCGACGGAACACCTCGACCTCGGCGCCTCGGAAGCGGTAGATCGACTGCTGTGCATCGCCCACGGTGCACAGCGCGCGCTCGCCCGCACCCGTCAGATAGCGAATCAGATCGACCTGCATCTGGTCGGTATCCTGGAACTCGTCGATCATGACCATCTTAAAGCGGCCCTCATAGGCAGCTCGAATAGCCGGGTAGTCGCGCAGCGCCTCGTACGCTATGCGCAGCAGGTCGTTGTTATCGAGCGCGGACTGGCCGGCCTTGAGCGCACGGTACTCCGCCTCTACGGCACGGGCGAGCCCCACCAGCGCATCGAGCGCCGGACCGCCGCAGGCAAGCACGATATTGATAAACGCATCAGCCGCCTCGGCCTTGAGTAGCTCCACCTGCTCCTTAGGAAACGCCTTGCTCGCGCGCGGCATGCTGCACGACATCATGAGTCGCGCCGCATCCTCCATGGTTTTGCCGCTCGCCTCGAACGCGTCGATGGCGTCGAGTGCCGCCTGCGCTTTCTCGGTCGTGGCCTTGCTTGCGCCCAGCGCCGCACGATAGGCATCGGCAAGCGCCGAGGTGTCGGCCTGGCCGCGCGCCACGCACACATCGTCCATGCCGCCCGGCAGCTGGCTCGATAGCTCCAACAGGTCGCGCACCAGGCCTTTGATGGTGGTACCGGCGCCAAACGGCCCGCCCTCGCCCGCCATGGGATACCAAGCGTAGAGGGTCTTAAGCGAGGCGGCAAGCTCGGGCGCGGCATCGGGCGCCGTCGCGCGCCCCAGCACATGCTCGACAGCCTGATCCATAAGCTCATCGGTATCGGTGAGCACCGTGAACTCGGGGTCGATGCCCAGCTCCAGCGCATGCGCGCGCAGGATACGCGAGCACATACCGTGGATGGTCGAGATCCACGCGTCGTCGACGGTCAGCGCTTCCTCGTCCATGCCCTCTTCGATAAGCGCACGGCGCACGCGGTCGCGAATCTCGGCCGCGGCGTCTTTGGTAAAGGTAATGGCGAGCACCTGGTCCAGATGCTCGACAAACGGACCGGATTCGGGCGAGAGCGCATAGACGATGCGGCGCGTGAGGGTAAAGGTCTTGCCCGAGCCGGCACCCGCCGAGACAAACAGCGGACGGTCGAGCGTTTTGACGACTTGCAGCTGTTGCGGCATCAAGGTCGAAAGATCCATGGTCTACACGTCCCTCCTTACAAACGTTCCTTCGTGGTTATACGAGCAGCGCGCATGCGCGGCCTGAGCCGACGTTGGGTCGACAGCGGCAACGTTGCCCGCCTCGAGCTCGCGCAGGCGCTCGGCAATGCCGGTCTCCACGCGGTCGAGCAGCGCATCGAAGTCCATGTTGCCGCCCTCGCCCGGAAAGCCCTTCTTGAGGCCCGGAATGCGGCCGTCGCCGCGCTCTTCCTCGAGCAACTCGGCACTTGCGGCACCACGCAGTGCGGGCTTGCCGCCCTTGGTCGAAAAATAGAGCGCCGCACGGGCATCTAGACCCAGCGCCCGGCGCATGGCCTGCGCGTAGATGAGTGTCTGGGTATGGGGCGGCAGCCAGCGCGGATCGTCGATGGGGGCCTCGCCCGACTCCTCGTCGCGCACCGTGGGGTCGGCGAGCTTAAACTCCTCGACACCCGAACGATGCTTGTAGTCAATCACCACAGCGCGGTTCTCGGCGTCCACATCCACGCGGTCGATGCGCCCGCCGAGCGGCCAGCCGGCATACTCGACCTGGAGCTCGTTGAACGCAAACTCCAGGTAGCGCGGCGCGAAGGGCGCGAGCGCCTCGGACTCGTAGGCGAGCACGCCCTCCAGTTGCGGCAAGATCTCGGCCACCTGGCGCTCCTCCACTGGAGAGAGCGGCACCAGCGGGCCCTCGGTACCGCGCTTGCCGGCGTGCTCGGCCAGGGTCTCGGCAAAGACCTCGTGCAGCAGCTCTTTCGCGCGCGGCAGATTCATGGGCGTCACGCGCTCCATGCCCTCCTGCGGAAGACGTGCATGCAAGTGCTCCAGCACGTCATGGACAAAGTTGCCCTTCTCCATGTTGCCAAAGCCCGCATCGATGGACTGAGGTTTGACGCGATACGAGACGAACCAGCACAGCGGGCAGGTGGAATAGGCCTCAATCTGCGAGGCGGACGTCAGGCGCGGCACGAGTGGCGCGTCCTCGCCCTCGCCATCGCGACGACGCAGGACCAAATACGGCACGGCCTCGGCGCTCAGATGCTGAGGGGCTTCACAGGTCACGCGCTCGCGCTTGAGACCTTCGCCTGCCGCGGGATCGAAGTCCCTTACGATATCGCCCTCACCCACGCACTTCGCTTTGTCGGTGCCAGCGGCTTTAGCGTCGTCAGCGGCCTCGTCAGCGCCAGCGGCCTTAGCGTTGTCAGCGGCCTCGGCATGCGCCCGCAACTCGGTCCACACGGCAGCCGGATAGCACTCGCGCGCCTGGCGATCGTGCGTCACGCGGGCAAGCGCAACCGGGCCACGTGCCGCCTGCATCGCGTGGCCAAAGCGCGCGCGCAGCAAGGCCGCGGGCTCAAGCGTCACGCCCTCGCGACCAAGGCTCGCCGTCAGCGTGGCCAGCGGCCCCTCCTCGTGCGAGAGCGGATAGCTGTCCAGATCGACATCGGCAAACAGCACGGCATCGTAGCTGCCGGGGCGCAGAGCCGCCGCATCGGCAAGCGAAGCAAAACGAACCTGAGCACGTGGCGCACGGTCAACCTCGTGGGTCTCGTAATCGTAGGCGGTGCTACGCTTGTCCACCTTGGTGCGAATGCCATCGAGCACGGGCACGGTCGCGGCCTGCGACACGTCGAGCGCGCGGGCGCCATTCATAAGGATGTCGATGACGTGGCGCAGCAGGGCCACCTCCGCCTGGCGACGGGCCTGGCCATCCAAGCTGCCCAGCGAACGATCGGGCAACGCCTCGGCAACGGCAAGCATGGCCTTGAGCGCCGTCACGGGCCTGTCACGCCACAGCGCCTGGAACACGTCCGAAACCACACACGGCACGTTCTTAAACCAGTTCTCGTCGCTCGCCGCCTTGCGCGCCCCCCTCACCTGGCCCTGGACGCTCTGAAGCAGACTCTTAACGCCCGCGGTAGTCTTGCTACGCGAGAGACGCATATTCTTATCGAAGGTACGGGCATTGACGGCATCAGCGCCCGAAAGCGGGCTGTAAATCCAGTCGGTAAGCTCCGGCGCGGGCCACCACTCGGTCTTTGACGCCGCACCCTCATCGGCGGCCTTCATGCGCTCGATCAGGCCGGCAAGCGCCGCAAACTGCCTGCCCGCAATGGATTGGGAAAACGCCGTGAACTCAACTGTCTCGGCAGCGATATGACGAGCTGCCAGACGAGAGGCGAGCTCACCGAACAGCTGGGGTGCCCGGGCAGAAACAACGAGCACGCGCACGGGGTCGGCGGACGTTGCAGTGGCTTTATCGGCCTTGGACTCCTTGCACGCTTTCACCAACTTATCGATGGCGTCCGCATAGACATGAGCACGGGCATGGGGGCCGGCGACCTCAATAAAGGCAGGCTGAGCGGCGGTCCCGCAAGCGGCATCAGACGCGACGGCGTCCTCCCCCAGCGGCGCGACCTCAAACAGCACACCGCGGGCATCAAATGCCACGGCAAGCTCCTCGCGCATCGCCGCCTGCTCGCGGGCAAGCAGCACGACGACCTCTCCCCCATTGTTCGCCACGGCAGACAGTAGCTCGAGCAGTGCGTACGTAAACGACGTGATACCGCGCACGCATACGGCGCGGGTGCACGCCGGCAGGCTATCGGCCAGGACACCGGCCATAATGTCGGCTGCCTCGCAGGGCTCGACCATATCTCGACGGTCCAAACCGTCCGCATATGCGCGCAAAAGCTCGAACACACGAGCCTCGGCATCGCTTTTTGGCTCAGGCTGGCAATTGTTTCCACGGCATCGCTCGGCCGTCGTCCCCGCCACACCCGGCAGCACGTCGCGGGCCATGCGCGCGAGCATGCGCACCGTGCCCTGACTGCGCGAAAGCGGCTGCAAATCGGCATCGTCGAGACGCGTTACCATGTCCGAAAACAGCATCTGGCGTTGCAGGTTGTCCACGAAACCGCGCCCGTCGCCCAAAAGCTCCCAAAGCGAGCGAAGCCACGATGTAGGCGTCTTGTAGTCGATACCTAGTGAAACCCCGGCTTCCGCCGCATCATGACGGCACAGGTCGAGCTCGGCAAACGTAGGCGCCAGCAGCACGGCACGTCCGTGGCGGGCAATAAGGTCGGCAAGCAACGCCGACTCGGCATCGCTCAAATCCGTGCCGGCATTGGTGGTATAGATTCGAACAGGCATGGTCCTCCGCTCAAACTGTTCGCAATAATCAATGTATCCATCCTACCCGCCCAAGCGGACAGATTTGCCCCACGCCAACAGATTTGATCCCCTGGGGACGGAGGAAAACGGATCACCTAGGGGTCAGTCTAACCCGGTGATCCGTTTTCCTCCGTCCCCAGGGGATCAAAAACCGCCCCCGGAGGAGCGGTTTTGCACAATTCGTTTTTGGCGCGGCCTACTCGCCATCCTCCAGTTTAATGAGGATCTTGCGGTAGCCACCGTACTCGCCGTTGAGTGCCTTGGACACGCGGCTCACCGTGGTGGACGAAGCGCCGGTACGCGCCTGAACCTCGACATAGGGCTCGCCCTCGTCCAGGTAACGCGCGACCTGCAGACGCTGCGATAGATCACAAATCTCGCGCGGCGTGCAGATATCGGTCAAGAACGCTTGGATATCTTTCTCGTCGTCCAAAAGGCTAAATGCGTGGACCAGCTGCTTGACATCAGGCTTGTCAAACATGTTCTCGATATTCATCGATCACCGCCAAACCCGCCAAAAGGCATCGAAGTTGATACTGACATCGGACATCGTTCGCCCGTTCTATGCAATAGGGCAACGCCTGTGGCTTTTGCCCGTAGCAGTGTAGCACACCACCAAACTAAAGCGACAAGACTCTCTGCCAGCGGCGCGTTTTCTAGGACGAACGCCGTTTTGAAACCGAATACGCACGCAAGCTCCATGAATATCTGAGACAATGGGCGCCCAAACAGGGCCGTGCCCGCGCATCTATCCGAGTTGCAAAGGCACGTGCCTCTCACGCCTCTTTGCCACGTCTTGCGCAAGAAAGGATTTCCACCATGCGCTTTATGCTTAACTGGCTCTTTACCTCAATCGCCATCGCGATCGCAACGTTTCTCGTCCCCGGCATTCAGCCCTTCGGCATAGCCGACGCCTGGGTGTGTTTTGCCTTCGTGGGACTGTTCCTCAACATCGTCGACTCGCTCGTCAAGCCGTTCCTGACGGTCATCTCGCTGCCGCTCACTATTATCACGCTTGGTATTTTTCAGCTCGTAGTCAACAGCTTTATGCTCGAGCTGGCCAGCTACCTGTCGGTCAATCTGCTGGGCGCGGGTATCTCCATTGCCAGCTTTGGATCGGCCTTTATGGGCAGCATCCTGGTATCCATCATGCGCAGCATTCTCGACAGCGTCGCCAGGAACTAAAGCGACCGGATTCGGACCGCCACAACACACCTAAAGAAGGCCGTCCATCGCAACGATGGACGGCCTTACCATTTGTCGAGCCTCAGAGGGCAAGAAAATCCAGCATTTCTGCCCCGTCCCCAAATGACAGGTGGGGCTAGATGACGTAGTCGTAGCCCTCGTTGGGGGCTACGAGCGCATCGAGCGTCACGCCGTCGAGGTAGTCGTTAATGAGCTTGTCCAGGTTCTTCCACACGTCGAGCGTGGGGCACTCGTCCGAACGCGAGCAGCCCTTGCAGTCGCCGTCTAGGCATGCGACCGGCGCCAGGCTGCCCTCGGTCAGGCGCAAGATCTCGCCCACCGTGTACTGCTCGGGCGGGCGCGTGAGCACATAGCCGCCGCCCTTGCCGCGCATGCCCGAGAGCATATTGGCACGCACGAGCGTGGCCAAAATGTTCTCCAGATATTTCTCCGAAATCCCCTGACGCGCGGCGATCTCTTTGAGGGGAATGCGGCCTGCTGCCTGGTGCTCGGCCAGGTCGACCATAACGCGCAGGGCATATCTGCCCTTTGTGGAAACCAACATATATATTGCTGCCTTTCGGTCTTTTAATTCGTAGAAATTCTAGCCGAAAAATTGGTTTTGAAAATACCTATTCCCGTCAAGCTGGTTAATCGACTCGTAATAATCTTCTATTTCCTATTGCGTTACTAGGCTTTACTGTCTACTATGCTTGCCAACAGCAAAAAGAACAACCCATAAGGTTTATGGGTTTCGCTGCTACACACACCGTAAACCCACACGGTATCCAGTCGTTTGAACACTTTGGAGGTTCACCATGAGCAATGTTTATACGTCCATCGATCAGCTTATCGGCCACACCCCGCTTCTGGAGCTCACTCACTTTGAGGCCGATGAGGACCTCAAGGCCCGCGTGCTCGTCAAGCTGGAATACTTCAACCCCGCCGGGTCCGTCAAAGACCGCGTCGCCAAGAACATGATCGACGAGGCCGAGAAGGCCGGCGAGCTCGTGCGCGGCGGCGACTACACCATCATCGAGCCCACGAGCGGCAACACCGGCGTCGGCATCGCCTCGGTGGCGGCCGCCCGCGGCTACAAGGTGATCATCACCATGCCCGAGACCATGTCCGTCGAGCGCCGCAAGCTTATGCAGGCATATGGCGCACAACTCGTGCTCACCGACGGCTCCAAGGGCATGAAGGGCGCTATCGCCAAGGCCGAAGAACTGCAGAAGGAGACGCCCAACAGCATTATCGCCGGCCAGTTTGTGAACCCCGCCAACCCCGCCATCCACAAAGCCACGACCGGCCCCGAGATCTGGGATGACACCGACGGCGAGGTCGATATCTTCGTCGCTGGCGTTGGCACCGGCGGCACCGTGACCGGCGTGGGCGAGTTCCTCAAGGAGCAGAACCCCGAGATTCAGGTCGTCGCCGTCGAGCCCGCCACCTCCCCGGTACTCTCCAAGGGCCAGGCCGGCCCGCACAAGATCCAGGGTATCGGCGCCGGCTTTGTGCCCGACGTCCTCGACACCCAGATCTATGACGAGATCATCCCCGTCGAGAACGAGGACGCCTTTGCCACCGGTCGCGCCGTGGGCCACAAGGAGGGCGTGCTCGTGGGTATTTCGTCCGGCGCCGCCGTGTGGGCCGCACTACAGCTGGCCAAGCGCCCCGAGAACGAGGGTAAGACCATCGTGGCGCTGCTCGCCGACACCGGCGAGCGCTACCTGTCCACGGCGCTCTTCCAGGACTAAGGGCCTGTCACCCATAGGTTGAGCCCAGGACGAACCGGTCTCCTCTCTCCCGGCAGTCTGAGCCCATCCCATCAGGGCGCCCCACGAGCCGTCCGAACTTGCTACAATGTCTGCGGCGCGGAACCAGCCTCCCGCGCCGCTTTTCTTTTTTGGCCACATGCCACCAAGGAGAACCTCCCCATGCACAACAAGCGCGTGCTCGTCGCCATGAGCGGCGGCGTCGATTCCAGCGTGACTGCCTATCTGCTCAAGCGCCAGGGCTACGAATGCGTCGGTGCCACCATGCGCCTCACCTGCCCCGCGCCCGATCCCGTCACGGGCATGAGTAAGGTCGACCGCGACATCGCCGATGCAAAGGCCGTCGCCGAGCGCCTGGGGATACCCCACCACGTGCTCGACCTGCAGCAGACCTTCGACCGCAATGTTATCGAGCGCTTCGTGACCGCCTACCAGGAGGGGCTGACGCCCAACCCGTGCATCATCTGCAACCGCCATATTAAGTTTGGCGCGCTGCTCGATGCGGCACTCGATATGGGCTGCGACTACATCGCCACAGGTCACTACGCCAAAACGAGTCAGGCGTCCGACGGCACCTGGCAGCTGCACCGCGGCGAGGACCCTAAGAAGGACCAGAGTTACTTTTTGTATTCGCTCACGCAAGAGCGTCTGACACGCACGATCTTTCCGCTGGCTGGGCTGGACAAAGAGCGCGACGTGCGCCGCATTGCCGCCGAGCAGGGCTTCATAAACGCCAAGAAAGCCGAGAGCGAGGATATCTGCTTTATCGCGGACGGCGACTATGCGGGCTATATCGAGCGCCGCTGCGGACATGCCGCCGAGCCGGGCGATATTGTATGGCGCGACGGCAGCGTGGTCGGACGCCATAACGGCGCGCTGCGCTATACCATCGGCCAGCGCAAGGGCCTGGGCGTCGCGATGGCGCATCCCGTGTACGTAACGGGCGTCGACGCCGCCAGCAACATTGTGCATCTGGGCGAGGCCGAGGACCTGACGGCCACAGCGCTCACGGCCAACGACTGGATCTGGAGCGCCCCTGCCGACCGCATGGAGGCAGAGTTCACGTCCGGCGGCATTCGCGTGGGCGCCAAGTACCGCTACCGTCAAAAGGACCAGGCAGCAACCCTTACACGTGGCGCCGACGGGCAAATGCTGCTGACTTTTGACGAGCCGCAGCGAGCCATCGCCCCCGGCCAGGCAATCGTTATCTACCGCGGCGACGTCGTCTTGGGTGGCGGCACCGTTACGGCAGCTATCAAGTAGCCGCGGGATTATCGCCGCACGTATCGAAGCACTTCAACAGCGGCATTCACCTCGACAACGCGACGCTCCAGGCCGCGGCGAATGGACTCGAGCCGTCCCTCCGCCGTGGCCCACTTGCTCTGCGAAAGGATCTCAATCGCCTCACCAACAAATCCGTCGAGTCGCGATGAATCGAACCAATCGAGCGAGTCGGCAAGCGCCAGCTGGACGGAAGGGTCGGGCCCAAACGGCTTAGCGGCAAACCCAAACTCCCCAGCTGCGAGCGCGGCAGTTGGTACGTTGTACCACAGGCAGTTGCCGCTATCGAACAGCGGAGCAGGTTTTATCTCCAGGGTGTCGACATTGCGGATGATGCCGAAGTTTCGCCAATGGCGGTCGCTGTTGGCCAAAAGGGCATCGCAAACGATCATCTGCGACATAGACCTTCTCACAGCAGTCTCGTCTGCTCCATGCTTACCAAGGAATCGGCAGTACCGGTCGTACGTCGAGCTTCCTCGCTGGCCTCCAAGGGCGTTCTTAACGTAAACAGCCGGAACATATTCCTCGCGGCCGTCTAGAAAATCCTCGCACAGGCACACGGGGCCATTGAACATGCGCTCAACCGCGTAAGGAACAAACTCCCCCTTGGAAAGCAAGCGGCGATGCAGAGCCGTTGCAACCGCCTCGTTAAAGGGCCGTTGGTCGTCCACGCCGCATCCCTTGACCAGAACGCGAGCGCCGTTGCGAATCATCCACGATTTAGGAAGCTCGCCCTCGGACGTGTTATCCGGATTTTTAAGACCGATGCCTTCCAGCCAACCCGAACGCTCTTCGGGCGCCGATCGCTCAAAATCATTCTCGAAGTAATTGAGGTTTCGCCATTCGAGCTCATCGCATTCTGCCGGTCGCAGCCAATAGCAATCCGAAAGCGAGAGACCCAGGCACTGAACCGGCACCTCAGCGCCGTTGACAATCCCCAGCTCGCGGTAGCGCGAGATAAGCCCAGGGCGAACATCGGGCACCAATCGATGCCCCCACCACGCGTTGAGCTCCCGCTTATTCACCGTTGGAGAAGAGCTCGAGCACGTGCCAAACGGCATTCGTTGCGCATCGAGGACCTCCGCGATTTCGAAGGGAAACTCGCGCATCGTATCAAATGAGACATGCGCGACCTCATGGTCGGCCGACATCAGCGTAAACTTGCGCCCCACATCGGCTGCAGGACGGCGTCCTCGTTTGCGGACCTTTTGATAGGCGATCGCAGAATTGTACTCGACCATCTTCCGGCCGCCCACAATATCGCACACAAGCGTCCCCGATGCGGAAAGTTGCGATATGCGGGCTTTCGTAACGCCCAACAGGCGGGCGGCATCACCCATAGATAAGTACTCAGGTGTATCCATATGCCGTATTACCTCGTTAAGTAATTTACGCTTTAGTTAATAGATTACATACATCATAATACTAAACGTCCTAAAGCGAAAAAAGGCCCGAGAAATCGGGCCTTAGCGATTGGTCAACTGAGTCGCAAGCTGCTCCCCTAGCGCTGCACGTAGGCGCGGACGAGCTCGTAGGTGTTGCGCACGCCGTCGATGTGGCTGCGCTCGTAGTTGTGGCTCGCGTACACACCGGGGCCGATCAGGCCGTGACGGATGTCGTAGCCGGCAGAGAGCGTGGCCTCGACGTCCGAGCCGTAATGCGGGTACACGTCGATGGCGTAGTCGAGCTCCAACTCGCGCGCGATATTGGACAGCGTGGTCACCAGGTCGTAGTTGTAGGGGCCGCCCGAATCCTTGGCGCAAATCGACACCATGCGCTCGGTGCAGCCCAGGTCGTCTCCCACGCAACCCATGTCAACGCTGATCATCTCGCGCGTGTCGGCCGGCACAAAGGCGCCGCCGTGGCCGACTTCCTCGTACACGGTAAAGAGCAGCGACACCTTGCGCGAAAGCGACACCTCGCCGTCAGCAACGGCGCGGGCCAGACCCAGCAGGATCGACGCCGACAGCTTGTCATCCAGGAAGCGGCTCTTAATGTAGCCGCTCTCCGTCACCGTGGTACGCGGATCCATAGCGATGATGTCGCCAGTCTGAATACCCAGCTCGAGCACATCGTCCTTGCTGTCAACGTTCTCGTCGAGCAGGATTTCCATATTCTTCTCGACGGTCTTGACCGGCTCGTCGGCCACGTGCGCCGAAGGCTCGGTATTGAGGACCACGCCCGTGTACACATTGCCATCGCGCGTATAAACGGTGCAGTTCTCGCCATCGGCCGTAGACCACTGATGCCCACCAAGCGTCGTGGGACGCAGGCGACCATTGTCCTTAATGGAGCGCACCATGGCGCCCAGGGTATCGACATGGCTCGCCAACACAAGCGGCTCACCCTCGCCGCCAAGCTCAACCAGCGCGTTGCCCTTATTGGAACGCTCGGGGCCAAAGCCCATATCGCGCAACGTTTCCATTAGATAATCAGTCGCCGCACGGGTATAGCCCGTAGGCGAGGCAATAGAAGTCAGCGTCTTAAGCTGGTCAGTAATGAAACCAAGCGTAGAATCCATTTGGGACACCATCCACAACTCCAAAGTCAACATCCCGTAATCAGTAAAAGCCCCAACAACGATACCATCACGCACAAATATTTACCCAGCGAGATGACCCATCGAGCTC